>CAADGJ010000146.1 GCA_900696505.1 uncultured Nitrosospira sp. | reverse complement strand
TGCCGGAGGCGCACACAGATTTTGTGCTCGCGTTGGTCGGCGAGGAGTTGGGGTTGTTGGGCACCGTGACGATCGTGTTGCTCTTCGGTCTCTTCGTGATCAAAGGCTTTCAGATTGCGGGCCGGGCGAGGAATGCATTCGGAAAACATCTGGCGATGGGCATCACGATGTTGATCGGCATGCAGGCGCTGGTCAATGCGGGTGTGGTCACGGGACTGTTACCCACCAAGGGGTTGACGCTCCCCTTCGTCAGTTACGGCGGCTCTTCGCTGGTAGCCAATCTGTTCGGCGTTGGGATTCTGTTGAATATCTCACGCGACCGGCAGGGCGGCCATGGCGGGCAAGAAGGCGGCGGATCACGGGGCGCGCGAAAGCGCGGGGTCATCACGGAATGAACATCGTGATTGCAGCAGGAGGCACAGGGGGGCATCTGTATCCGGCCATCGCCGTGGCGCGTGAATTTTTGCGGCGAGATCCATCGACCCGCATCCTCTTCGTCGGGACGACGCGTGGCATTGAGCAAAAGGTGCTGGCCCATGAAGGGCTTCCGTTGCGGTGCATCACGGCGCATCCGTTTATGGGCAAGAGCCCGGTTGAGATGGTGAAAGCTCTGATCACTCTGCCGGTGAGTCTTTGGCAATCGCTCGGCGTGCTGAAACAGCAGAGCGCCGATCTGGTGTTCGGCGTAGGGGGATACACCAGCCCAGCCATGCTGGTGGCGGCGTTTTTGAGCCGAGTCCCCGGCGTGATTCTCGAGCCCAATGCCTACCCGGGGCTGGCGAATAAAGCCGTCGCGCCGCTCGTGCAGCGCATCTTTCTGGCCTTCGAGTCCACGAAACAATTTTTCGATCGACGCAAGACGAGCGTGGTCGGGGTGCCGGTGAGGCAAGCCTTCTTGGATTCGTCCTCTCCCGAGACGGCACGGAGCGAGACCGGACCGAAGCGGCACCTGTTGATTTTCGGCGGCAGTCAGGGAGCGAAGGCCATCAACTCGGCAGTGATTGACGCGTTGCCTATGCTCGCCACCATGAATACCCGGTTGACCATCACGCACCAAACCGGCGAGGCGGATCATGCGCGAGTTGCGGCGGCGTATCAGCAAGCAGGAATCTCTGCGCAGGTGGTCCCGTTTCTGTACGACATGCCCACGGCGCTTCGCGCCGCAGATCTCGTGGTGGCGCGGGCCGGAGCCATGACGATTGCCGAATTGACTGTCTGCGGGAAGCCCGCGATTCTGATCCCGCTCCCCACGGCTATTTACAATCATCAGTTGCGGAACGCAGAAGTGATGGCGAAGGCAGGCGGGGCAGTCCTTCTGCCCCAGGCGGAATTGACCGGTGCGGCTCTTGCCCATGCCATGACGGAAATTTTCAGCGATCAGCAACGTTTGGAGACCATGAGCCGGCACAGCTGGAATATGCGGCGCAGTGATGCGGCGGAAACCATTGTGCGTGAATGTTATGACGTCATAAGGAGGCGCCATGAGGCCAGCGACAGCGCTCGCGCCCTATGAACAACGAGAGCGGGAGAGACAGCAACAGGATCGGAACAGCGGACAGCGATCATTTCGAGGACAGGAGCTAAGGCGGACGGCGATGTTCAGAAAGACACAACATATTCATCTGGTGGGCATCGGCGGATCCGGGATGAGCGGTATCGCCGAGGTGTTGTTGACGCTCGGATACAAAGTCAGCGGGTCGGACCTCAGCCAGTCTGAAACGACGCGCCGGCTTGAAGAGCTGGGAGGGCGCATCGCCATCGGCCATCATGAGGCCAATATCGGCGAGGCACAAGTGGTGGTGATTTCCTCCGCGGTGGCGGCGACCAATCCTGAGGTGGTGGCGGCAAAAGCGCGTCAGATTCCGGTCATTCCGCGCGCTGAAATGTTGGCCGAACTGATGCGGCTGAAGTTCGGCGTGGCGATCGCCGGGGCGCATGGCAAAACCACCACGACGTCAATGGTGGCCAATGTGCTGGCACAGGGCGGGCTGGATCCGACCATGGTGATCGGCGGCAAGGTGAACGCGCTGGGAAGCCATGCCCGGTTGGGGCGAGGCGATCTGCTCATCGCGGAAGCCGACGAAAGCGACGGCTCGTTTCTCCGTCTGGCGCCGACCATCGCCGCCGTCACGAATATCGATCGTGAGCATCTGGATCATTACGGCAGCATGGAGCGGCTCAACGACAGTTTCCTCGAATTTGTGAACAAGGTCCCGTTCTACGGCCTGGCCGTGCTCTGCTCCGATGACGAACGGCTGCGCAATCTGTTGCCGCGCGTGGTGAAACGATTCCAGACTTATGGGCTGAACGAATATCCCGACCATGTGCCGGATTTTCGTGCCACCGACATCACCTTGCGGCAATGGGGATCTGAGTTCCGGGTATTCTTCCGCGGACGCAACCTGGGGCCGTTCCGGTTGGCCATTCCCGGAATCCACAATGTGTCGAATTCGCTGGTTGCAATTGCGATCGGCATGGAGCTGGATATCCCGGTTGATCTCATCCGGAAAGGCCTGGCAGCGTTCAGCGGCGTCGAACGCCGGTTTCATCTGCGCGGGGAAAAGGCCGGCATCATGGTGGTGGACGATTACGGCCATCATCCGACCGAAGTGCGGGCCACAATTGCGGCTGCGAAGCAGGGCTGGGACCGGCGCGTGGTCGTGCTCTTTCAACCTCACCGCTATAGCCGCTCACGCGATTTGATGCAGGAGTTTTCCCATGCATTCGATCAAGCCGATGCGCTCTTTATGACGGAGATCTATGCCGCCGGCGAGCAACCGATTCCCGGCGTGTCCGGCGCCAAGTTGGTCGAAGCGGTGAAGGCTGCGGGCCATCCTTCGGCCACCTTCGTCGAGCGGAAGGAAACTCTGGCCGAGCAGGTACTGCCGACGCTGAAATCGGGGGATCTCGTGATCACGCTCGGCGCGGGAGATATTTGGAAGGCGGGATTGGGCATCCTCGATCGATTGCCGGCCTGAGGGCGATGAGAGGCAGGAACGGTGTCACGTGTGGCGCGGAAAGAGCAATCGGCGAGAACGAGGAAAGACTGGGAGCGCATCCTTGAGGGAATTCGTGGAACGATCACTTACGAGGCGTCGCTGCAATCCTATACGTCGTTCCGCATCGGGGGACCGGCCGAAGTCCTGGTGGAGCCGGCCGATGTGGACGATTTGTGCCGGGTGGTGGCGCAGGCTCACGCCGAACGCCTCCCGATTTTCGTGGTGGGTGGGACGAATCTGCTCGTTCGTGACGGGGGAATCCGCGGCCTCGTGCTTAGCCTCCGGCAGCTCAAGGCCATCCGCCAGGAGCCGGGATCTGTCCTCTATGCGGAGGGGGGCGTGGGCATGCCGACGTTGATCGGGTATGCCATCCGCCGCTCGCTGGCAGGGCTGGAATGGGGCGCGGGGATTCCCGGCACGGTGGCCGGTTGTGTGGTGATGAACGCGGGGACGCGCTTGGGTGAAATGAAGGATTCGGTCAAGGCCGTGCGCATGGTGGATCCGAAGGGGCGGGTGATGGACATTCCGGCCGCCGAGATCCCGTTCAGTTACCGGAAGGCACATCTGCCGCGCGGGATCGTAGCAGCAGTGTGGCTGCAATTGAAGCCCGGCGCGCACGATCAGATCGAAAAGACCGTGAAAGAGTATTTGCAGTATCGCAAGATCACCCAGCCCTTGACGCTCCCCAGCGCCGGCTGCGTGTTCAAGAATCCTCCGCAGGATTCCGCCGGGCGTTTAGTTGACGTCGCAGGGCTCAAGGGTGCGCGTGTCGGGGATGCGCAGGTCTCAGAGAAGCACGCCAATTTCATGGTGAACCTCGGGCATGCGCGCGCGGCGGATGTGCTGGCCTTGATCAGGAAAGTGCGCGCGGGAGTGAAGAAGGCCTCGGGCGTCACACTGGAATTGGAATTGAAGGTGGTCGGTCAGGCCTGAGGCCGATCGATGAAGGGAGTGCATGTGACGGAACGGAAGCCGCTGACTCGTTCGAAAATCGGGGTGTTGATGGGGGGGCAGTCCTCGGAACGCGAAGTCTCCCTCAAGACAGGCGAAGCCGTGTACCGGTCGCTTGTGCGCAGCGGTTACGACGCGGTGGCAATCGACGTGGGCCCGGGGTTGTCTCAGACCTTGCAAGACCAGGCGATCGAAGTGGCGTTCCTGGCATTACATGGACCAGGCGGGGAAGACGGCGCCATCCAGGGATTTCTGGAAACCCTCGGTATTCCCTACACAGGATCCGGCGTGCGCGCCAGCGCCATCGGCATGCATAAGGTGGTGACCAAAACAGAGCTGGCCGCCCAAGGTATTCCGGTGCCGCGCGGCACGGTCGTGTGGCGCGGCACGGCGCCCACGTTGAATCGTATCCTGACGAGCTGCAAATTGAAGTTGCCGATCGTCGTGAAACCGGCGAGCCAGGGGTCGACCATCGGCGTCACCATCGTTCGCCAACCCTCGCAGTGGAAAGAGGCACTGAAGGTGGCCCATCGATACGATCCAGAAGCGATGGTCGAGGCGTTTATCCCCGGTCACGAAGTCACGTTGTCGTTGTTAGGGACTGCTGATGGGAGCGTTGCCGGATTGCCTGCTGTGGAGATTGTCGCACCGGACGGGTTTTATGATTTTTCGGCCAAGTACGAGAAGGGCCGCACGCAGTATCTTTGCCCGGCTCCACTGCCTGCTGCAGTGAGCCGCGACATCAAGCAATTGGCCATCCGCACGTATCAGGCTTTGGGCTGCAACGGAGCGGCGCGGGTGGATTTTCGTATTACGGCCAAAGGCAAACCCTATGTGCTGGAAATCAACACGGTCCCGGGAATGACGGAGACGAGTCTGTTGCCAATGGCGGCAGGCAAAGCCGGTCTGTCATACGATGCGTTGACGGAGCAGATCCTCCAATCCGCCCTTCGGCGGGCTGGAACGGGATTATTTCGAGCCGTGAGGTAACGATGCCGCTCAGGTGGCGGAACACGCGACCGGCCAAGCTCAATCCGCGGGCGAATGCCCGTTCGGATTCGAGTCTTGAGCGTCGTCGTGGCGGAGTGACAGGCGGGTATTGGACACGGCTTGGGCGAGGCCTGCTGATTACTCTGCGAGTCATCGCCACGGTGACGGTCCTGGTCGGCGGCTGTTCGGGGCTCTTTGTGCTGGCGCGCGAAATAGGGCCGCTGACGCGCGAGTGGTTTCTGGTGCGCTCCGTGTCGGTGAATGGTCTGCATCACGTGACCAGAAAAGAGGTGATCGGTCGGCTGGCGCTCAAACCGGATACCGCGCTCTATTCCATCAATCCAACGTGGTTGGCGGAACGGATCAAGACTCATCCCTGGATCAAGGATGCGACCGTCGTCCTGAAGCCGTTGCACGAAATCCATATCGACATCGTCGAGCGGGAGCCGGCGGTGGTCGTCCGCACGCTGGCGGAAAATTTGTTGACCGATGCCGAAGGGGTGTTGCTGGCGCGTCTGGGATCCAGCGATGACCCGACGCTTCCCATCCTGTCGGGGGTTGATGGCAAGCGGTTGGCACAAGGCCGGGCGGAGGATCGCCGCCCCGTGCAGGTAGGGGCGGCCTTGGCGCGCATGGTGGGGCAGACCACCGGCGGTCGGCCGGACATCAATGTGGGGAATTTGAATAATCTGGTCGTTGAGGTACAGGGTGTCACGTTTCAGTTCAGTGAATCATCGATGAATCAGCAATGGTCTCGGTTTTTGAAAATGCGGCCCGCACTGCGTGATGTGGCCTTTGACGGCGAGGGCGCCAGAGCGAATGAGATCGATCTTCGCTTTGCCGACCGCGTCATTGTTCGGGGAAGGGGGTGAGCCGAGTGTCTAAGCGGGATCATATCCTGGTCGGGCTCGATATCGGAACGACCAAGATTTGCGCCATTGTAGCCGAAGTGCCGGAGGAGGGCCCGCTGAACATCATCGGCGTCGGCTCCTGTCCTTCGCGCGGGCTTCGCAAGGGTGTCGTGGTCAATATCGAGAGTACTGTGGAATCGATCAAGAAAGCGGTCGAGGAAGCGGAACTCATGGCGGCCGTGCAGATCAATTCGGTCTACACCGGCATTGCGGGCAGCCACATTTCTGGAGAGAACCTCAAGGGCGTCGTGGCGCTCAAGAAACAGGAAGTCACGCGCGATGACATCAGTCGTGCCGTGGAGAGCGCAAGAACGCTGGCGGTCATTCCCCATGAGCGGCGCATTCTGCATGTGTTGCCGCGCGAGTTCATGGTCGACGATCAGGAAGGGGTGCGCGAGCCGCTGGGCATGTCGGGCAACCGGCTCGAGGTCAATGTGCATGTCATCACGGGTGCGGTGACCTCGGCCCAGAATATCATCAAGAGCGTGAACCGGGCAGGCCTCGACGTGGTCGACATCATCCTGCAGCCGCTGGCCTCCAGCGAAGCGGTGTTGAGCGCGGAGGAACGCGAGCTGGGCGTGGCCATGGTGGACTTGGGCGGCGGCACTACCGACCTCGCCATTTTCCTCGATGGGAGCATCCGGCACACGGCGGTCCTCCCCATCGGCGGACAGAATCTTACCAAAGATCTCGCCATTGGCTTGTTGACCTCGCAGACCGACGCGGAAAAGATCAAAGTGCAACATGGCATCGCCCGCACCGAACTGGTCCACGGGCATCAGATGGTCGAAGTGCCCTCGGTCGGCGACCGTCCGCCGCGGCAATTCACGCGTCGCGACATCGCGGAAATTCTCGAACCGCGCGTCGAAGAAATGTTTGACCTCGTCAAGCGTGAAATCGTGCGGGCCGGGTATGAAGGCATGCTCGGCGCGGGCGTTGTGATTACGGGTGGAACCTCGCTCTTGGAAGGCATGCCGGACGCGGCGGAGCGCGGGCTGAATCTGCCGGCTCGCCGGGGCGCGCCGACAGGTATCGGTGGATTACGGGATATCGTCAGCAACCCGATGCATGCGACCGGCGTCGGGCTGTTACTCCACGCGCGTCAACATGCCGACAACTTGGAGGCTGCCGGCATTCGTCACGGCAAAGGGTTGGGTAAAGTGTTCGATCGCATGCGATCGTGGATGTTCGAATTTTTCTAACTGTTGCGGACGGCTTCAGACCATCCGCGCCATCGTGAAGGGAGGTGCCACAATGTTTTCATTTCAAGAGGAGCCGCAATCGCCCGTTCGCATCAAAGTGATCGGGGTCGGAGGCGCAGGGTGCAACGCCGTCAATACGATGATCACCGGCGGACTGTGCCGGGTCGACTTTGTGGCGGCAAATACTGACGTGCAGGCGCTCGAACGGTCGCAGGCTTCCTATAAAATTCAAATCGGTCCGGAGCGCACACGAGGCCTGGGCGCGGGTGCCAAGCCTGAGGTCGGTCGCGATGCGGCCCTCGAAAGCAAGGATGAGATCCGGGAGAGCCTGGTCGGGGCCGACATGGTCTTCGTCACTGCCGGGATGGGCGGTGGCACCGGGACCGGCGCCGCGCCGATCGTAGCGAGCATTGCGCGTGAACTGGGGATTCTCACCGTCGCCGTCGTGACGAAACCGTTTCAATATGAGGGGCATCGCCGGATGAGCCACGCCGAGGAAGGCATTCGCGATCTCGGCCGGCATGTCGACACACTGCTGATCATCCCGAATCAACGGTTGCTGGGCATCGTGGATAAGGCGACGCCGTTGCTGGATGCGTTCAAGGTCGCGGACGATGTGTTGCGCCAGGCCATTCAGGGCATTGCCGATGTCATTACAACCACGGGACTCGTGAACGTCGACTTCGCCGATGTGCGGACTATTATGGCCCATACGGGACGTGCGGTGATGGGCATGGGCATCGGCCGCGGCGCCAACCGGGCACAAGAGGCTGCACAGAAAGCCATTTGCAGCCCGTTGCTGGAAGAAGGTAGCGTGGAAGGGGCTCGCGGGGTGTTGCTCAATATCACCGGTGGGCCGAATATGTCGCTGCATGAAGTAGAAGAGGCCGCGTCGATCGTGCAACATGCGGCGGATGCCGAAGCGAATATCATCGTCGGCCAGGTGATCAATCCGGAAATCGGCGACGATCTGATCGTGACGGTCATTGCGACGGGATTCGAACGGGAAGAGCAACCGGCCGCTCGACCGACTGCCGCTGCGGAGCGTCCTGCCGCACGGACTCCCAACGGGCGTCCTGCCCAGCAGGTGTTGACCGGTGTCCATGCAGCAGGATCCGATCGGCCCATCAAGGACATCGATCGGCCGACCTTCCTCCGGCGCATGGGTGAGACGCGGGAAGCGGTGGAGCGAATCGCAGTTGTCGGCGACGATGAGTGGGATGTGCCCACCTTCCTGCGCAAGCAAGCCGATTGAAGATGAGTCCGTTCAGGAAGACGTAAGGTCGCAGGAGTCGATGGCGTCAGAGTTCATTACCCTTCCCTCGTTTGCAACCCATGCCGAGGGGGCAGAACACTTTTTCGGCACCCGGCTGTCCGCCATACCGGTCACGCCGGGACGTGCCTCTGCGCACAGAACGGAACAACAGGATCACAGAGCGCCTGTGATCCTTTCCGTCAAGCAGGTGCATGGGACCGATGCCTTGGTCGTCGATCGGCCGGTCGAGCAGGGGGAGCTGTTCGAGGGAGGCTGGGATGCGCTGGTCACCAATCAGCCGGGACTGATGGTCACCGTGCGAACGGCCGACTGCGTACCCGTCCTGTTGCATGATCCTGTGCGACAGGTCGTGGCTGCCATCCATGCAGGCTGGCGTGGCGCTGTGGCAGGCATTGTGCCGAAGACTGTCGCGTTGCTTGCCAGCCGATTCGGGACCGTGCCCAAAGACGTGCGCATGGCCATCGGGCCTTCCGCCGGTGCCTGTTGTTATGAGGTCGACGAACCGGTTCTGACGCAACTCAGGGACGTGTTCCCTGAGTGGGAGTCGGTCGTATCGCCGGTAAATCCTCAGAAAGCGCATTTGAATTTGCGGGCGTTCGTCCGGCGTCAAGCCATGCATGAAGGGTTGGAGGGAGAACGGATTGCCACGGTCGAGGCCTGCACTATCTGTCAGCCCGACGAGTTTTTCAGCTATCGCCGGGAAGGTGTGGTGAAAGCGACGATGGTCAGCGGGATTGCCCTCGTGTCCTCACGGTAACGGGGGCGGCTAGTTGTCATCCTGAATCTCCGCGCCTGCAGGTGCCCGGGATCCATCGGAGTTGAGCGAAAGCGGCAATCTGCAAGGCGGCAGGATGGATTCAGAGCTGGGCACAATTGCCGGTCGGGTTCGAGCAGTGTTCGACGAGATTCACCGAGCCGCGGTCCGTGCGGGACGGGCTCCGGACTCGGTGCGGCTGCTGGCGGCATCCAAAACCGTCACCGTGGAACGGTTGCGGGAGGCTGTGGATGCCGGTATTCGACATCTGGGTGAAAACCGCGTGCAGGAGGCGCTCCCGAAAATCGAGACGCTGGATCGGGAAGGGGTCGTCTGGCATTTCATCGGCACCCTGCAGCGACGGAAAGTAAAGTCGGTCGTCGGTCGGTTCGAGACCATTCACTCTGTCGACAGCCTCGCCCTGGCGGAAGAGATCGATCGTCAGGCCAAGGCAGCGGGGTTGAAGCAACGGGTGCTGCTGGAGGTGAATCTCGGAGGAGAATCCAGCAAAGGCGGTTTTGCCCCTGCAGCAGTGGCGGCAGCCCTTCCCGCTCTGAACCAATTGGAGCAGTTGGATATTCGTGGTCTCATGGCCATTCCTCCGCCCATGCCGACTGCGGAGGACGCGCGTCCCTACTTCCGACAGCTTCGCGAACTCGCGCAGGCATTGACAGCGCAGGGCTGCCGGAACATTAATATGCAGGAACTGTCGATGGGCATGTCCCATGACTACGCGGTCGCCATTGAAGAAGGCGCGACGTACGTCAGAGTCGGCACCGCAATTTTCGGGGCCCGGAGTGAGCCGTATCATGATCACACGTAACATCGCCGTTCTTGGCGGCGGGCAGATGGCTGAGGCATTGATTGGTGGTCTGTTGGCCTCGAAGGTCAGTGAGCCACAGTTCATCTGTGCCACAGACCCCGTTTCGGCCCGGCGGGATCTCCTCAAGTCGCGTTTTGGCATTCAGGTTGGTGAAGATAATGCCAAGGCCGCCGGGGAGGCAGATCTCGTTCTCTTGGCTGTGAAGCCTCAGGTGTTGCCCGCTGTGCTCCAGGACGTGAGTTCAGCTCTCAGAGGGAAACTCGTGGTTTCGATTGCTGCCGGTGTCACGACGGCGTGGATTCAGGAGCGGGTCTCGGCTGCGAGAGGCATTGTGCGGGCGATGCCGAATACGCCGGCGCTGGTGCGCGAAGGGGTCACCGCATTGGCCTATGCGGCTGACCTTGCCGCTGATGATGTGGCGGCGGTGCGGGCTCTATTCGAAGCGGTGGGCTCTGTGGTCTCGGTCGAGGAACGGCTGATGGACGCGGTTACTGGGTTGAGCGGGAGCGGACCGGCCTATGTGTTCGTGGCGATCGAGGCATTAGCAGACGGCGGAGTGAAAATGGGCTTGCCGCGTGCGACCGCACAATTGCTGGCGGCTCAGACGGTGCTCGGTGCAGCACGGATGGTTCTGGAACGAGGGCAGCATCCGGCTCAGCTCAAGGACCAGGTGGCCTCCCCAGGTGGCACGACCATCGCAGGGTTGCATCAATTGGAAGTCGGCGGCATGCGGGGATGTTTGATGGCAGCCGTCGAGGCGGCGACAAAACGTTCACAGGAGTTGGGACGCTGATGTTTGTGGTGAGCAATGTGCTGCAAGGGACGGCAACAGTGTTGGATACGGTGTTGTGGCTCTACATGTGGGTCATCATCGCCCGTGCCTTAATATCATGGGTGAATCCGGATCCGTGGAATCCGATTGTCCAATTTTTGGAGCGCGCGACGGAACCGGTCCTCACACCGATTCGGCGGCTGATAGGATGGCGCATGGGCATGGATCTTTCGCCGATGATTGCGATCCTGATCCTTGTCTTTTTGCAATATGCCGTGGTTCAATCCTTGCGGGATATTGCCGTGCGGATGCATTAACTGTCGGGCAAGAGGTGTCGCATGAAAATCACTCCCATCG
>CAADGJ010000145.1 GCA_900696505.1 uncultured Nitrosospira sp. | reverse complement strand
GGAAATATACATGCCGCGTACGTTCAAGGACGGCACGGCGGTGCGGACCAATATTCAGGATCGCTATCAGGTGATGATCGACGATCAGGGCGTGGAGGATGCGCTGGAGGCCAACATTCCTCTTGGGAAGGCCGCATTGGCTGCGGCCATCCAAGAGTATCGCGAGCACATCAGTTTCGAGAAACAGTCCTGACGGCGCTTAGCCTTTTGCGAGAAACCGTTCGACGTCCTTGACGATTTCCTGTGCCAGCGGTTTCGTGCCGTGCTTGTAGCGGGCGACGACGTTGCCTGAACGATCAATCAGGTACTTCTGGAAGTTCCATTCCACTTCTCCGGGGAACGGGCTCTGCTCCGTGAGGTAGCGGTAGAGCGGATGTTTGTCGTCACCCTTCACGCTGATCTTGCTGAAGAGGGGAAAGCCGACACTATATTTGGTGAGGCAGAAGCCCTTGATCTCCTCGTTGCTCCCCGGTTCCTGCTGGCCGAAGTTATTCGCGGGGAAGGCCAGGATCTCAAACCCCTTGTCTTTATAAGTCTCGTACATCTGTTCCAGGTCGGCATACTGCGGGGTATTGCCGCAGAAGCTGGCCGTATTGACCAGCATGACGACCTTGCCCTTGTATTGGCTCAATGAAACCGGCTTCCCATCGATATCATTTAACGTGAAATCGTAGACGCTCGAAGCGTTTGCTGCCATGCGTGTTGCTCCTTGTTGTGCCGCATCGACCGACCCGAGGCCCAGTTCAACGGCACCTAGCCCGAGACCCACTGCGAGCCCAAGAACCAGAACCTTCCATGAACAAGTCGGTCTATAGATCGGCATTGTATGGACTCCTTCAGTTAGAGACGTTCCAGCGCCGCCACACGCTCCTCGATCGGAGGATGGGTCGCCAGCAAGTGCATAAATCCGGATGTGTTGCCGGAGATCTTCATCGTGGCCAAGGCGTCCTGCGTCGAGTACTCGAACTGCGCGCGATTGACCCACCGGTCGATCGCCTGGAGCGCCTTGATCATCGAGTCTTTCCCATACACCTTCGCCGCAAAGGCATCGGCCGCGTATTCCCGGCGGCGCGAGTGCCAACTGACCACCAACATCGCGAGGACCGACAACACGACCTGCAAGAAGATATACACGACGAATCCCAGAATGGGGCTTCCGCTCTGGCCTTCCTCGCGATCACCGCCTTGCGGCTGGGCGACCATCTGGTAGACGAAGTTGCTGATGTAGTGCACAAAGGTGTTCATCAACCCCGCCAGCACGGTCGTGGAGAACATGTCGCCGTTGAAGACGTGACCCATCTCGTGCGCGAGGACGGACTTCACCTCATCCTCACGCAGATTCGCCAATAAGCCGGTCGAGACTGCCACCATCGCATTGTTCTTGCTCGGTCCGGTCGCAAAGGCGTTAGGGTCCGGTGACTCATAGACCCAGACTTCCGGCATGGTGATCTGGAGGCGTTCCGCAATTTCTCGAACCGACCCGTAGATCACCTGTTCCGCATGTGAGCGAGGTTCTGTGATCTGGGTGCAATCCAACATGGCGCGAGCCATTTGTTTTGAGAATAGCAAGCTGATAAAGGCGCCGCCGAAGCCGATCACCAACGACCATACCAGCAGCTCCTGACTGAAGGCTCCGCGAACATCGATGCCGAACGCAGGCAGCACCATGTTCACCAGCACTCTGACGGTAATCGAGAGGGTGAGGTAAATAAGAATGTTCGAAATAATCAGCAGCCCGATACCCTTCAACGACTTCATATCTCTCCTCCTTGGAGGTTTGTCCTTCTTCTACGGAGAGGACCAAACCTTGGATGTCATTATACCGAATGTCGGTCCGGTTGTTGGCCCCCCGGCAGAGAAGCCGGCACACGTCCCGATGCAGACAGATAATACCAGGTTTTTGGTCCGTCAAGTCTGTGGAGGGCGAGGCGTCGGGTTGCTCTGGCTTCGATCGATGCCTGAAGCACGGGCAGCCTGTCGCCGGTTGACCACTTCTGCGCCCTTCTGCTAGAAACTCGGCTATGCGTATAGGTCTTTTGCCACTGATGTTGGGCATCTTGGGGACAGGAGGACTCGGCGTCGTCGCAGGTCCGGCTGCTGTCCTGGGCGCGGAGCAGGCGCTGCAGGTGCCTCCGTTGCGCGTGCCGGTCGATCAAGCTGACGGCATGCAGCGAGCCACGGTGATCCTCGACAGCTACTCTTATACCCCGCAGCACCTGATCGTGCAGGCCGGGAAACCTGTTGAACTGCTGTTAACCAGCATCACCACTATCACTCCGCACAATTTTGTTCTGCGGGATGAGGCCGCCGGGCTCTCGATCGAACGGGATGTAAGCGCCGGTAAAACGGTCACGGTGCAATTTACCCCGACGAAGCCAGGCACGTATGCCTTCTATTGCGATAAAAAGCTCCTATTTCTTCCAAGTCATCGGGAGAAAGGCATGGAAGGGACGCTCGAAGTCAGATAAGCAGGGTGCGCCACGAGTATTCAGCCTTCCAAGCACGAACTCCTCCACGTCATTCTCAAGCAGGTATCCCGTTCATTTTACCTGACGTTGAATGTCCTCCCGTCGGATGTGCGCGACGAGATGGGCCTGGCCTATCTGCTCGCGCGAGCGGCCGACACCATCGCCGACACCGAGCTGATCGGGCGGGCGGAGCGCCTTCGATATCTCAACATGTTTCGCGCGCAGTTCGCAGGCGACGAGGTTCAGCCGCAGGCCGTGCAGGCCATTCAGACCGGACTGCTGCCGCACCAGACCGACTCGGCTGAGCGCGTGCTGCTGGAGCGGCTGCCGGAGTGCCTGGCTCTCTACAGGCAGTTTGAGCAGGGGGATCGCGATCGCATTCGCTGGCTCATGGAGGTGCTGCCGAACGGCATGGAAATGGACCTGACCAGGTTTCCCGGGTCATCAGGCCAGGACCTCACCGCGCTGGAGCGTCCCGAAGAATTGGATCGGTATACGTACTTCGTCGCCGGCTGCGTGGGAGAGTTTTGGACCCGCATGGTCTGCGCACATCGGCCGGCCATGAAGCACTGGGATGTGGACCGGATGTCCGATGTCGGCGTCCGCTTCGGCAAGGGGTTACAGCTTACGAACATTGTGAAGGATGTCGCCCGCGACCTTCACAACGGTCGGTGTTACGTGCCGACGCAGTGGCTGGATGAAGTGGGGCTCAAACCGACGGATCTGCTCAACCCCGAAAGCCTTCCGACCTTTCGCCCCATCCTCCTGCGGATGATCCGTCAGGCGGTGGAACATTTGGACCAGGGTTGGCTCTACACCATGGCGCTGCCGCGGTTGGAAATCCGGCAACGCCTCGCCTGCATGTGGCCGATTCTGTTGGCCGGTGAAACGCTGAAACGTGTGGCCACTGCCCCCGATCTGCTCGACCCCCGCGTGAATGTCAAAGCTCCGCGCTCGGTGGTCTACCGAGTGATGGCGCTCACGACCTTGACCGGCGGTTGTGGCTATGTCGGGACAGCCTACTGGGGGCGTTTACGGAAGCAGATCATGTAGGCGCGTAGGGCGTCCATCGACCCGTTACTTCTTCTGCGGCTCCAACAGTTTCTCGCCTTTTCTGAACACGGCATAGATCGCTTGGGAGGGGCAGGCATCCAGGCAGAGCCGGCAGCTTTCCAGGCAGCGGGACGGGTCGAATTTGTAGGGAGGGGTCGAAAGCCAGGCGCTGGTCGGGCAAATGGGCACGCAAATGGCTTGGTGGGTGCAGCGGTCAGGATGGCGGACAAGATGATCGCGGATAACCAGCATCGGTTTCACTCCTTCGAAGAGACCCTGCGAAAAGATCTCGAACATGTTTTTTTGCGGCAGACTGCTCACTTCCACTCCTTGACCAGCTGTGCCAGCCGGTCCTTCAATTCCGGAATCTGCTCCACATTATTTTGAATGGCGCCGAGAATATTTTCGAGGCGCGCGGTGCGTTGCGCATCTTGGTCCTTCTTGCGCAACCGGTCATATCCAACGTAGGCCTCAGGGTGCTTCGGCTCGAGGTACTCCCGGCCTGCCTGAAGCGCTTCCCCCAGCTCGTATGGTTCCGGACTGAGCAGCGGGACCACGACGAACGATCCATCGGTGCAGATGATCGCGGAGGATCCGGTCTTGCTCTTGAGCGGTAACACGGCCTCCACGGTTTTGCCCTTCAGCTGATCCCAGGTGCTGAGCAAACCGGGAAACGCTTTCATGAAGGCCACCTTTTCCATGTTGGCCTTCCATTTTTCATCGGCTGGCATACAGATCTCGCGAGCTATGGTGGACGACCCGGCTCAAGGTTTCAGCGGAGAGAGGAGGGAAGGCCGGGCCTGATCAGGCATCAGGAGTCGTTCGACCGGTTCTCCGTTCACGATATGGCGCTCCATGATTTCCTTCACGTCGGCTTCAGTCCGCACGCGGTACCAGATGCCTTCGGGATAGACCACCACGCTGGGTCCTTGGGCGCAATAATCAAGGCAGCCGGCCTTATTCGCACGCACGATGCCCTTCAAATTGAGTCGCTTGGCTTCTTGTTTGAAGCAGGCATGAAGCGACTCTGATCCAAGCTTGGAACAGCTGCCGCGGGGATCATCAGGCTCGCGCTTGTTGGTGCATACAAATATATGTCGTTGATAGCCAGTCATCGTCAGGATGTCAGTGTGTTAGTTGGTTCAAGCTGGTAATTGCGAGCTCAGGCGCGCGCGTGAAACTGGTCGATCAATTGCTTCACGTCCGCTGGGTTCAGGAGTGACGAGCCGGCAGTTTGACTGCCGGCAATGGCGGAAATTTCCCGAAGACGCAATTGCGCGCGCTGTTTCGCCTCTGGCTCCGACAGGGCGGAGGTCTGTCCCGTGGCGAGTTTGTCGAATTCCGTCCGGATATCACGAAAATCGCGCTGCAGATTCTTCATCATGGAGCAGGGTTCACAATACCATTTCGGGCTCTGGTCGGAGGAGGGCGACAATCGGTCATAGGTGCGACCGAAAAAATCTTTCCCCAACGACAATTTCATCAACGGTGTACCTGCGGTGTTGCAGGCATTACAGGATCCGGCATCCATGCGCGAAGTGCTCCTCTTCAAGGGGAAACGACCAAAGAGATCGAATCTTACCGCACTGCTCTTTCCCCTCGCAAGGTGGCGGAGGGAGGCACGCATATCCAGAGTGCGGTTCGGGGTATAATGCAGATAACAGCAGGAGCACTGGTGACTGGGGCGAGGAGGCGCGCATGCTGATTGGCGTTCCTAAAGAAGTCAAAGATTTCGAATACCGCGTGAGTGTGACGCCTGACGGCGTGCGTCTGTTGCGACAGCATGGCCATCAGGTGTTGGTCGAGCCATCGGCCGGACAAGGGAGCGGGTTTTCGGATGAGGCGTATCGTCAAGCCGGCGCTGACGTCGTGGGCTCCAAGGAAGAGGTGTTCAAACGGGCCGAACTCATCGTGAAAGTGAAGGAGCCGCAGCTAGCCGAATGTGCGTTGTTCCGGCCCGGTCAGGTGCTGTTTACTTATTTGCACCTCGCTTCCTTGCCGGACCTGACCAAGGCGCTGATGGCGGCAGAGATTACGGCTATTGCCTATGAAACCGTCGAAGCAAAGGATCATAGCCTGCCGATGCTGCGGCCCATGAGCGAGATTGCCGGCCGTCTTGCCGTGCAGGTCGGCGCGCATTATCTCGGGACGGTTCAAGGTGGACGCGGTGTCCTGTTAGCCGGAGTGCCTGGTGTGCTGCCGGGCCATGTCGTGGTATTGGGCGCGGGAGTCGTAGGCACGTCGGCGGTCAGAATCGCCGTGGGAATGGGCGCCAGGGTCACGGTCATTAATCTGGACCTGGACCGATTGCGCCTGCTCGATGACCTATACGGCGGACGCATTGCGACCTGTGCCGCCACTGAATCGGCCATTGAGCGAGCGGTCATGCAGGCTGACTTGGTGATTGGAGCCGTGTTGGTGCCGGGCGCGCGTGCACCCCGCGTGATTTCGCGTAGTCTCGTGTCGAAGATGCAGGCTGGAGCCGTCATTGTGGACGTCGCCGTGGACCAGGGCGGGTGCTGCGAAACCACCAGGCCCACGACGCATTCAGATCCTGTGTATACGGTGGATGGTGTCCTGCACTATTGCGTGACCAACATGCCGGGGATTGTCCCGCACACTTCCACGCGAGCATTGACCAACGTGACCCTTCCCTATCTTGTCCGTCTCGCATCGGAAGGGGTTGGGAAAGCCATTCACTCCGATCCCGGCCTGGCCAAAGGCGTGAACGTCATGAATGGGAAGATTACGTGCCAGGCGGTCGCTGAATCTCACGGCTTGCCTTTTACCCCTCTGTTGTAAGACAATCCGGCTTCCGTTTTTCGGTTCTGCCCGGTCGGGGCGTAGCGCAGCCCGGTAGCGCACTGCGTTCGGGACGCAGGGGTCGGAGGTTCAAATCCTCTCGCCCCGACCAAACAGCACTTCCTTCTCCCTTGAGCCTTTCTTTGCCAGTTCTTCTGTCCAAGCGCTCCACCTAGTAATTTCTCGCAGCGTTCCATCGCCCCGTGACAGCAAGGGTCTCCAGTCGCGCTGAACGTGACGACGTTCGGCCGCAAACCGGCGAGGTGTGTCATGGCGCTCATGGTTTGTGACGGTCCTGCCGATAAGGTAGGCGTATGAGCCTGAGACAGCCGCGTAAAGTTGCAAATCGCGTGACGACCTGTAGGCGCTGTGAGAGTATTCTGTGCTAGGCGGGGAAATCGCTCTGCGCCAACACCCTGGCATTGAGGACGTACTGACGATGACCGAAATCGGCGAATCTGTGCGCGCGCGAATCCTGGTGAGTGGTCGTGTCCAGGGAGTGGGCTACCGAGCCTTCACCTGCCGCATGGCCGCTGCGCGCGGGTTGACCGGCGGAGTGGAAAATCTTGATAGCGGACAAGTCTCGGTGGATGCGGAAGGTGGACGGGCCGTCCTTGAGGAGTTCCTCGTCGAACTCAAAAAAGGGCCGGTCGGAGCGCGTGTGACCCAGGTACAAGTGGAGTGGGGCAACGCCACGGGCCGGTATCACGATTTTTCGATTTGGTAGTAGGTGACGACGTTATGGCTCGACGTGCAACCGTGCGACAGGATAGCGAGGTAGGTGCGCCGGTCTCGACCCGACGTCCGCGTGCTGCGCGGGCGGAGGAGGATGAGGATGCGGAGTCGTCAGGCCTCGCCGAGTCGGAGGATTCCGGCGGAGAAAGCCGCCAGGCGGAATCCGGGCGTGCGGAAGGTCTCGACACCATCAAGAGTTACCTGCGCGAGGTCCGCAAGTCGACCCTGCTGAACTTCAAGCAAGAGCAAGCGCTGGGCAAGCGAGTCATGGCCGGCGATGAAGCCGCGCGTCAGGAGATGATCGAAGCGAATCTCCGCCTGGTCATCAGTATCGGCAAGCGTTACATGAACCGCGGATTCCCGTTCGCCGATATCGTCGAAGAAGGTAATCTCGGCCTGATCAAGGCTGTAGAGAAGTTCAATTACAAGCGCGGATTCCGCTTCAGTACGTACGCGTCCTGGTGGATTCGTCAGTATATCGAGCGCGCCATTATCAACCAGGGCAAACTTGTCCGCTTGCCGGTTCACGTGGTCGAACGGTTGAACCGGTACCTCGGTAAGGTAGAACAATTGGTCCATGAACTCGGTCGGGAACCGCTGGCTGAGGAAGTGGCGGCCAAGTTGAAAACCAGTGTCGCCGAGGTGGACGATCTGAAACAGCTGGTTCGCACCACCTGTTCACTCGACAGCCCGATCAGCGACCGGCAGGACACGTTCCTGCGCGATGTGATCGAGGATCCGCTCTGTCTTACGCCTGCGGATACGACCGAAGGTGTGATGCGACGGGCGGAACTGATGGCCTGGGTCAATGAATTGCCCGAAAAGGAACGTACGGTGATTTTGGCGCGGTTTGGACTTGACGGCGCCGAGTCGCGGACGTTAGAAGAGATCGGCCATGAGATGGGGCTGACTCGCGAGCGGGTCCGCCAAATCGAAACCGCGGCGCTTGCACGGCTCCGCGGGATCATTGAACGGAAAACCATGAAGCGGGCGGATCTTTTATGAGAACGTCCCGATTCCATCATGCCCATGAACTACAAGTCCCTCATCCGCGAAGTTCCCGACTTTCCTAAGCCCGGCATCCTCTTCTACGACATCACCACGCTCCTGAAAGATCCACAGGCCTTTCGATCCATCGCTGATGAGCTGGCCGCTCGTTACGAGGGGCAGGGCATTGCGAAGGTCATCGGGATCGAGTCGCGCGGGTTTATTCTCGGCGGTACGCTGGCGGCCCGACTTGGCGCCGGGTTCGTGCCGGTGAGAAAGCCCGGTAAATTGCCCGCCGACATCTATGAAGTCGAATACAATCTCGAATACGGATCCAGCGTGCTCGCGATCCATCGGGATGCCGTATCGCCCGGAGAGCGTGTCCTGATCGTGGACGATTTGCTGGCCACAGGCGGCACGGCCGCGGCGACTGTCGACTTGGTCGGTCAACTCGGCGGGGAGATTGCCGGCCTGGACTTCCTCATCGAATTGAAAGCCCTCAAGGGACGTGACCGCTTGACCGGGTTCGACGTGCACTCCCTGATCATTTACCCATAAATCCCCAAGATCTTGGGGAAGCGGGTACTTGTCAAACGATCTATAGCGTGATATACCTGCCAAACTTTTTCGCCTTGCACTCATCACGAAAGGGCATGAGACTCTATGGCGACGAAAGTCGGCGCGAAGAAAAAAACACCAACGACGAAAGCAAAAGCCATCGCTCCTGAAAAACCCGTGAAGAAAGAGCGACCGGCTCCTGTAACAACTATGACTGAAAAAGACGAAGACAGCGTGGCCGCACGCGTGGTGGCCGCGTTGACGCTTAAGGAAACGCCGAAAGAAAAAGAGGAACGTCAGCGCCGGCGCGAAGTCCTGCAGCGGATGCTGCTCGGCAAGCGCCAGGAAATCATGCGCGAGATCGAGGGCAACCTCGGCCAGTCGCTGACCGAAGATCAGCAGCGCCGGCTGGAGTCGGCCCGCGATGTGGGTGATCAGGCGCTCATGGATCTGGATCGCGAGCTCGGCATTTCACTGATGGAAATGCGGAACCGGAAGCGCCAGGCCATCGACGAAGCGCTCACGCGTCTCAGCGAAGGGACCTACGGTATTTGCGCAGAATGCGGCATCGAAGTCAGTGAGAAGCGTTTGGAGGCGGTGCCCTTCGCCAAGTTGTGCGTGCAATGCCAGTCCCGCCAGGAACTCCTCGAGAAAATTGAGAAGGAAGAGGATCGGGACTAACCGAATAGGGCAACCCCTTCCGTTTCCACCGCAAGTATGCGGAATGCATCGATATGAGAAGCCGGTCACTCGCTCACCTGTGACCGGCTTCGCGACTCCCCCTTATTCTTTCCCGCGTCTATGACTCCTCTCCAGCCGAAGGCCGTGGTCCTCTTGAGCGGTGGCTTGGATTCCACTGTGACGGCCGCCATCGCGCAGCAGGACGGGTATGACATTCACTGTCTGACGGTCTCCTATGGCCAGCGCCACTGGGTGGAGGTCGAACGAGCCCGTGCCGTTGCTGCGGCGCTAAGCACTGCCGGCCACGTGGTGGTCACGGTTGATCTACGTGCCATCGGAGGGTCGGCCCTCACGGCGGATGTGGACGTGCCTAAGGATCGCCCGCCAGAAGCACGAGCAAGCGAGATCCCTGTGACCTATGTTCCCGCCCGCAATACCATCTTCCTCTCGCTGGCATTGGCCTATGCGGAGACAGTGAAAGCCTCGGCCATCTACTTCGGAGCAAACGTCCTGGACTATTCGGGATACCCGGATTGCCGCCCCGATTTTATTCGCGCGTTTGAAACCGTGGCCAGGCTTGGAACGAAGATGGGGGCTGAGGGACATGGAGTCGAGGTTCGAGCGCCGCTGCTGATGATGTCCAAGGCGGACATCGTGCGGAGCGGGCAGGCGCTTAACGTTCCCTTCGAGTTGACGCATAGTTGTTACGATCCTGGCGTCGAGGGTCTCGCCTGCGGCCGGTGCGACAGTTGCCGGATTCGGCGGGAAGGATTCCGTCTGGCGGGAGTTGTGGATCCGGTCCCCTATGCGATACTCTAGAGAACGGTTGGTGCGGTTGCCTATGAGTCAGGAGAGATGGGCCCATGACGCCTGAAGAATTTTTCATGTATCTGATCATCGCGCTGGTGATCATTGCGCCCATCGGCGCCCGGCTCTACCGGCGGTTGACGTTGAATCGCACCACGCAGATGCTGCGCGAGCAATTGCATTCTTCACATTCCAAGCCGTCCTCGACGACCCCGCCGGAGCTACCCCGATGAACTTGAATAGATCCACACACCTCCGGATGAAAGCCTGGATGGCGGGAATGGGATTGGTCGTTCTTGTTGCGGCCCTTCCTGCCTGCGAATCGAACGCCACCAATCAGGATGCAGGCAAGCCTGCCGGAGGCGCCACACCGGCCGATATGCAGGTAGGCGAGGCGAAGTTCAGCGCCAATTGTGCCGTCTGCCACGGTGTTCGTGGTGTGGGCACCAAGCAGGGACCTCCGTTGGTCCACAAGATCTATGAACCGAACCATCATGCTGATATGGCGTTCCAGCGCGCGGCGGAAAACGGTGTTCGAGCTCACCATTGGGAGTTCGGCAATATGCCGAAGATCGAGGGCGTGACGCCGGCCGATGTGGAACAGATCATCCGGTACGTCCGATGGCTCCAGCGCGAGGCCGGAATTTACTAGCCGGCCGTCTTGCCGTCCGTTTGGTTGCGCTTCTCCTCACTTTTCTCGTCTTCTCTTCAGCCTCAAGCCTGGTTTGACAACCGCGCACGCGGTTCGTAAGGTATCCGCACGACAACACGTGGCCGTGAGTTCCCCCGCTCAGGGAATTCGGCTCGGTGGTCGGACCTTTTCATTGGAGGAACCTATGAGACAGGGAGCCTGGTCCGTGCTCGGAATAATGGGGGTGATGCTGGTGACTTCAGGCTGTGTGGCGATCGAGGCCGGTCATGAGGGCGTCATGGTGGAACAGCCATTCTTCTTCGGCCACGGCGGGGTGGATCCGGCGCCGACCAAGACCGGACGGGTGTGGGTGGCACCTACGACGAAGGTGATCGAAGTGGATATCCGTCCATTACAGTATTCCGAACATTTCGATATCATCTCCGCAGAAAATGCCCCGGTATCCTTTGATGCCTTCCTGATTGCCAACGTCGTTGAAGGGCGGACACCTGAACTCATCGGACGATATGGCACCACCTGGTACCAGAACAATGTGAAAGAAGCGTTCCGCACCTTCGTGCGTGAGGAAGTGCAACGGTATCCGCTCTTTCAGCTGACGACCGATCCGACGACCAGAACAAAGTTGCAAGATGCCATTGCGCGAGAGGTTCAGAACAAGCTCATCGATAAACAGAATATGCCGATTCGACTCAATCGCGTGGTCGTCGGCAGCATTCTGCCGCCGAAGGGGGTAGTCGAACAGACCACGCAAACCATCGTGCAGGAACAGCGAAAGATTACGATGGTGGAGTTTCAAAAAGCCGAAGAGGCGCGCGAAAAGGCTGAGAAGCAGCGCGGGATCGCCGACCGGGCCTATCGGGAATCGTTGGGATTAACCGCGCCGGAGTTTGTTGATCTTCGCCGGATCGAGGTGCAGAAGGAAATCGTTCAGCATGCGCCTTCGGCACTCACGGTCATCATGGGATTGGAACGCGTCGGCATCAATATGCCGTCGTCCGGCGCCGATCGATAACGAATTCGTGCCGCTGATTCAGGGGTATGGCGAAACGGGAAGCAAAACCGGGGATCCGGTTTTGCTTCCTGCATTTTGAGGGTTATTTCACGACCCACACACGGAAGGTTTTCGCATTCAACGGTTTCGCAATTTTGAGGGTCCCCACCTCGCCGGGGTTCATGACGTCATCACCCGTCGCCGTTTTTCTGGCCGGGTGGCGGCTGCTGCGGACCAGGATCCCTTGCCCGTCGTAAAAATCCACCATCACATCGGCTGATTCGCGTAATCCTCCCTGATAGGCAGTGCCAAGCCAATCGAGACGCTTGATCGCCTGGTAGGTGATCACCAGCATCCCGTCCGGCTCCTCATGCGCGGCCAGAATTCGCAAGGCCCGATTCTGGTCCAGGGCCTGTTCTGATCCGCTCGTCGTCTGAGCCAGGAGGACTCGCTCCACGGCGTCGGCTTGGAAGACTGCCTTGATCTTGCAGTACACCGTGCGGCCCTGTTCGCTTTGCTGCAGGATCTGTTGATCGGTGACATGCTGAGCAGCCAGGGTATGGACGAGCGTGTGGAACAGTTTCGAGTCGACGATCGAGGCGGTATGCTCACGCACGGCCGTCGAGGTACTGATGGCCTGATGCAGCGCTTCCCTGCAGGCATGCTGCTTGGCCTCCGACGCCGTCTCGGGCTGGTGATAGGCGTAACGATAATCGCCGGTGATGTCGACACGGGAGTGGTCTGAGGCGGCCTGGACGGGAATGGCCACGGCCAGGCAGTGAACGGCGACCGCGAAGAGGACGCCGCTTCGGAACATCGACAGCAGCGGGGTCATGGGAGATACCTCCTCTTTCCTGTCGGATTCTGGTGAGTGCAGGTTCAGGGCGGTGCTCACGTCAGATCATGCTATCACGCGAGGGAGACGGCAGCAATGCGGGGGAATCCGGAAGCGCCGTCACCATCTCAACGATCGCTTGGATGGTCAACGGTGCATTGCCTTCCGAGCGGTTATTGACCAATACGTAAGGCGTCACGCCTTGTGAGGAAGCGGAGTGAATCAGCGAGGCGGCCTCCCGGCGCATTTGTGGCTGCGGGGTGACGATGCGATTGTACGGGGCATACCGATCCACGGCGTCGGCGTAGGGGAGGCCGAGCGGAGTGAGGAGGCGCATCACGACAAACGGGGCCGTGAACCGTTCGTTGAGGAGACGATGCTGGGTCAGCAGCGGCGGCATTCCGGTCCAGTGGTTATAGGTGTGCGCGACCTGGTGTGCGAGGAGAATGTCCCGGTAACGGGGGCTCAGGACGGCAGGATTTCGGATCTCCACGGCGTAGGGAACGCCGGCTGGCAGGTCGGCCAGGAAACGGTCAAGGACATCGAGGAAGACGGCGGGGTCCATTCCGGTTCGCTGAAACTCAAAGATGAAGGGGCCAATGTGACCGGGAAGAGCTTCGAGAAACGGCTGCAACACCATCTCGCGAAAGAGATGGCTATCAAGGAATCGCGGGTTGGGTTTGCCGGCCTTGGTGCCATATCGTGGAAGATCGGCATAGACGGGAACCGTCAGTTCTTCCCACACCTTCGAGCAAAAGTGGAAATCAGCCGGAACCTGACTTGCGTAATGCGCGAGCTGGGTGGCGCTGGCCGGTCGATAAAAGGAATGGTCGATCCCGACGGTGCGAAAGAGCGGCATCCCGCCTGTTGGATACGTCGCATACTCAGCCAGACTATCCTTGGAGAACCGGCTGGCCGCATAGGGCCGGTGATAGATTTGGTTCCGCCAGCCTTCATAGGCCCATGAACTGGTGCCGAAACGAACCAGCAGCCGGTTGCTCATCGAGTAGATCGCTTGGAAGAGAACGGTGCTGTCGCGGGCAGTCGGGCACCGGTCCTGGAGAGAGGCCTGATCGACAGACATCTGTTCATGCGGGGATTGTATCGCAACCCTGCGGAAAAGCGTAGGACGCCTTGACTTGATGAAGGTCTTCACTCACACTCGGTCCACGACACTTATGTACGACGGTACCGAGCAAGACCTCCTGTGCCTCCTCGCCTCGCGGGCCGGTATTTCCCCCGAGTATTACGACATCGCCGGGACACTCCATGTGACCAGCGACGACACGCGTCGTGCCATCCTTTCTGCCATGGGGTTCGACACGACGTCGCGAGAATCGTTGGCCACTACCTTGGCCGACTGGGATGAGGCGTCGTGGAGACAACCCTGCGATCCGATTCTGATTCTCGAACAGGGGTATGGTCCAACTCGATGGGCCTTTCGTCTTCCCCTGGAGGAAAAGGAAGAGGCGCAGTTAGTCCTGACATGGCACCTCTGCGACGAAAAAGGAACGGTCGTTCATCGCGAGGATGCCGGTCCGCGACTCGTTCCCCAAGAGGTGCACGTGGCAGCCGGGCGTCGAATGGCCCGCCTCGACTTGCCGCTGGTACCGAATTTGGCGCTGGGCTATTACGATCTTTCGGTGGTCGGCACAGTCGGAACCATGGTCACGAAAGGGGGGCTCCGTGTCGTGGTGGCTCCGCCCCATTGTTACGTCCCGCCGGAGATGGCACAAGGGCAGCGAGTGTGGGGATTGGCGGTGCAACTCTATGCATTGCGTTCCCGCACGAATTGGGGTGTCGGCGATTTTACCGATTTGGCCCGCCTGGTCGAATGGGCGGGCAAGGAATTGGGGGCCGGGATCATCGGGTTGAATCCCTTACACGCGCTCAAGAATTCGCGCCCTCACCACCTCAGTCCTTATTCTCCGACAAGCCGTCTCTTTTTGAACGAACTCTATATCGATCTGGATCGCCTGCCTGAATACCATGCATCGCCCGAGGCCCAGCGGCTGAGACAGAGCCCTGAATTTCAAAGTGGCGTGGAGCAGGCACGCGCGGCAGACTTCGTGGACTCTGAATCCGTGGTCAAGGCCAAGCGCACGATGCTGGATTTGGCCTATCGGCAATTCCTGACGGAGAATTATGCGGGAACAGAGCCGTCGCTGCAGCCCACCAGTGCCAGGGGATGGTTGTTGGAACGGTTCATCCGGGATGAAGGCGAGTCGCTGGAACGATTTGCCTTGTTCCAGGTGCTGGAGGAAGACCGCCGTCTGATTGAACAGGCTCCGAAGCTCTGGCCTGAATGGCCGGAACAGTACCGGAATCCCGGCACGCCGGCGTTGCGGGAATTTGCGCGGCGCCATCGCAAACGGGTCCGGTTTTTTCAGTATGTGCAGTGGGTCGCGGCTGATCAACTTCGGGCCGCCAATACCCGCGCTTCGCAGGTGCACATGACGGTCGGCCTGTATCCTGACCTGGCACTGGGAAGCGATCGCAACGGCGCAGAAGCCTGGATGTTGCAGGATACGCTGGCACTGGGTGCAGACTGCGGCGCTCCACCGGATGCGTTCGCTCCGCAGGGGCAGAATTGGGGATTCGCGCCGTTTAACCCGCTGCGTCTGAAGTCGACAGGGTATCGTTCGTTCATCGAACTCCTCCGGAAGACGTTGCGCCAGGGCGGAGCGATTCGCATCGATCATGTCATGATGCTGTTCCGGCTGTTCTGGGTGCCTCGCGGGTTGACTGCCGCAGCCGGAGCCTATGTGCAGTATCCGGCCGAAGATCTGCTGCGGATTCTTGCGCTGGAGAGCATGCGTGCGCAGACCCTGGTCATTGGAGAGGACCTGGGGACGGTGCCGGATTATGTTCGCGAACAACTCGCCCGGTACAAAATCCTGTCCTACCGCGTGTTCTACTTCGAGCGGAACTGGGACGGGTCCTGCAAGCCGCCGTCGGCTTATCCCGATCAATCGCTCGCCGTCGTGACGACGCATGATCTCCCGACATTGACCGGGTATTGGAGCGG
>CAADGJ010000144.1 GCA_900696505.1 uncultured Nitrosospira sp. | reverse complement strand
CCGGAAATCGGTTCTTATCTGGTTCGGAATCAGCCGGAGGCGTGAGCGCACCAACAACGGGAGACGTGTGGTCTGACAACAAGACGGCACGACGCGATTCATGCGCACAGTACACGGGCCCCGGCGTGAACTGACGCCGGGGCCCGTTCTGCAGCCACCTCACTCCCGAGTCCATGAGGGGACTACATCAGGCTCAACGTCTCTCGCGCCTGAGCCAATTCGGTTCGATGACGGCGCAGCGCGGGACCAAACGCGGATGCACTGACGCGTTGCTCGTACTCCTGGATTCCGCGCTCCATAGAGGTAAGCGCAGCGCGTAATTGCGTCACCAGTTGTTTGCCGCCCCTTGTAAGCCACTTCAGATGCTTGCCCGCATACTCGAGATCCTGCAGCGAATAACGGACTGATTCGATTTCTTCCAGGCAACGGTACCGGGCACGGGCGAGGTCGCGTTGGGTGAGGCCCGCCTTTGTCCAGCCGGCTTTTCCTGACGTACCTGATCCCCATACCACGAGCCGCTCGAACAGCATGGCGCCCATCGTAAAGGTGAAGGTCGCATGCAGGATTCCGCGCAACGGGCGGAGTGTGCGCCGCCAGGGCGAATAGAAAACTTCCTGATTGTGATCGTGCTGGTACATCACATCGTTGCGCAGCAGCAGATTGAGGTGATGATGACTATTCTCGTGGATCAAATCATCGATCAGGTCCAGTTGATCGCGCTCAAAGCAATTGATGGCGGAGAACCCCGGACGATGCCGGTAACTGAAGCTGACGACACCCGCGGCTTTCAACGGCACGATGCGCGAGGTCAGCAACGCCAGCAACCGGTCTCCTTCCGGCCAGGCCGCGGCAATGGCCGATAACGCCCGGCGCATGCGCACGGCGACTTCCTGTTTGGTCGGTCGCACACCGATCGGCGTCTTGTCTTTTCCATACACGAGTGTCGGCCCAAGGACGAGTGATCCGTACCGGCTGTCCCGAAGCGGCAACGGGTCGAGGCGACGCCAATGCCACCGCTCCTGACTGCCACACGTCATCAGGGGATAGGCACGATCGCCGACCAACAGCTCGATCCCCGAGGCCGTGATCAGAAATTCCCCTTGGCCTTTCGCGCGCTGCAGTGCTGAGCGGACCGCACCAGTCGCCTCATAGAACACACCGGTCGTCCCGATTGCACAGCCCCAGGGCAATTCCACTCGTTCGACATTTGCCGTAAGATCACAAGGCAGCAGCCAGGCGTCCCGCCGTTGCTTCGCCACCCATGCACAGGCAAGCCGGGGGGCCAGACACACGGACTCTTGCGTGATTTCCCGAGCCAGCCGGTGACAGAGCGCCGTTAACCGCCCCAGAAGGAGTCGCGGCTCCGGTTTGCCGTTGGGAAAAATCTCATCGGCATACCCGTGCTCGTAGAATTTCTCCCTAAACTCTGCGCGCAACTGTTCGGCAATATCCCTCCGCGACCGTTCCTGCCGCACCTGGGTCACGATATCGACGAAATACAGCAAGTCATTCAGCGACTCGATCCATCCCACCACTTTCCAGTTGCTAAACTCGGCTGGCGGGAAAGACCGTCCGAGCGACAGGAACCAGTCGATCGGTAATTGAAACGTGCAGACTGCGTCGGCATAATTTTTTGTGAAATCGCGGCACACCTCCGGCAACAACCCTTGCATGGATCGCCGGAATTCTTCCATCAACCGCTCAAGCATGTGCGCATCAAGAACCGTCATCGCTGATCGCCTTTCTGAATCGAAGAGAGCCGGGCGCACTCTACGCGACTGCTTGATCGCTGACAAGCGTGCAACATGACTGCAAGCAGTGAACACCCATGACACATTGGAGAGAATTGCGCGGGTGGAGGGGAAGCAGCAGTGAAGATATGGAGCCGCAGGGCGCCGTGGGATACGCCAAGGCGTCATGCGTGGAGAACATCCCCGCGAAACCGGAGCGGCTTCGCGGGGAAACGCGTTACGCCGAGCGCCTGATCAACTCAAAAAGAACCGGCTTCTCGGGGACAGAGGCAGGGACCGGGCGGAGATGGGAGTTCTGCACCATCCGGTGTCGTTGAATCAACGTATCCACCACATTACCGCAGCTGAGGCAGCGGTGCCCGCGCAACCGCATGGGGTGATAACTTTCCTGGAGATCGACCAAATCGTCCATCACCATTAGGCCTTCACATCGCGTGCATGTCATGAGTCGCCTCCCTTCGAACAGCCTCTGAGATCCCCGTCAAGACGGGACGATCTGTTGCCCATTCGTACAACTCACCAACCTGGTGCTATGGAGAGAAGCAATGTGGATGCCACCGATTCTGGGGTGCAGAGGACGATTTGGCCGGATGAGCCCCTGCTCTGAAACGTGAGCGGCTCGTGGGAATTGAGCTAATTGTGACCGAATTGGTCTCATGGGACAAAAATGGGTAGAATCGGCTACACAACCGGCAACGTTCCCTCCTCCGGTACGGTTCAGAGAAATTGACCGGGCAAATCAGGAATGGCGGAAGCGGCATCGCGGTCAAAAAATGGCTCTTACTGCGACAGAAATTGGTTCCATTGTCCAGGAACTGGCATCAGCGCTCGCCGACGGGTGGATTCAGAAGATTTCCCAACCGCTTCCCGACACCCTTATCCTCGAGATCCGTGTCCCCGGACATACTCGCCGCCTGCTCTACTCACTGCGGGATGACACGGCGCGGCTGCATCTCGTCCATCAGCATCTACCCAACCCGCCGACCCCACCTTCGTTCTGCCAGCTGCTCCGGGCTCGGATCCAAGGCGCCCGCATCGACACCCTTCAACACATGTCCGGCGATCGGATCGTTCGACTTGATCTCACCAGCCGGGACGGACCCGTTTCTCTCGTCGCAGAACTTTTCAGCCGCAATGCAGACCTCCTCTTTCTCGATGGCGAAGGCCTGGTGGTCGCTACGCTTCGTCACAATAAAGACCGCGTAGGTCAACCCTATCAGGCACCGTCGGCTGCAGCGTTTCGATCGTCATCCCATCAGGCGGTCGTTCACGAGCCGGATACGCAGCCGCAGACGCACGTGGATCCATTTCCGCTGTCATTCAAACTCGAGGCGTTCTATCGGGAGCGGGAAGCCGAATTGTCGCACCAGGCTCAGGCCCGCGAACGGGAATCGGTACTGCGAAAACATCTTAAAAAGCTCCTGCGCCGCATGGCGGCCCTCCGCCAAGACCTCGAACAGGCCGGACGATATGAACCCTACGCACGGTACGGCGAATTGTTGAAGGCCAATCTCGGCTTACTGAAGAAGGGGCAGAACACGGTGGCGGTCGTCGACTACTACGATGAACAATTGCCAGAACTGACGATTCCGCTCGATCCGACCAAAGGGCCGCAGGCCAATATGGACGCGTACTTTGCCAAGTACCGGAAGTTCGTGACCGCGCAACGCGAAATCTCGCCCCGCATAGCTGCGATCGAAGCAGAGGTTCAACAGACCCAAACCGAATTGGAGACCATCAAAGGGGGCACCTGGCAGCCACCGAGTACGGAAGGACAAACCGCGGTACGAGGAACCCCTGCCCTACGACGGAAGCGCGACAGGGAGGGGGAATCCCGGGGACCGTTCCGCCGTTTTGTCTCATCGGACGGCCATCCCATCCTGGTCGGCCGCAACGCCCGGGAGAATGATGAGCTCACCTTCGGACTGGCGAAGAGCGAAGACCTCTGGCTTCACGCGCGCGGTGCGCCAGGCTCGCATGTGGTCGTTCGGCTGGACAAGGGGACCGAGCCCCCTCCCGAAACCATACGAGATGCGGCCACACTGGCCCTCCTCTACAGCGATCTGAAGAAGAGCGGAAAAGGTGACGTGATCTATACCCGCCGCAAGTGGGTCAAAAAGGCCAAGGGGCAAGCGCCAGGCGCCGTGACCGTGACACAGGAAAAATCCATCTATGTCACACTCGATAAACCGCGCCTGGATGCCCTGAAATCCAGAAGCGCACCGCGATGACGCAGATTCGGCCATCCTGAATCCTTCATTTCACCCTGAGCGATACAATTCCTGTCCGTCTCTCTCCGTCTTCCCATCACTCACCACGACATGGTAGAGTGCCCACATATGGGCACCGCGTTCGACACACGTGACTGGTTTCCCATTCTAAGCGCGCTCCTTCAAACCAACACCCTCCGCCAGTTCGACGATCGACTCCAACGGGAACTCAGCCAACGCCTAGGCTGTAGCGTCATCGGCCTCTATCTCTACAGTGAGATGGCGACCGCGTTTTCACCCGTCTCGGAAAGCTTGCGTGATCCGGCGTCGCCCGCCTATCCCATCGCGCAATTACCCGCGTCCGGGACTATCAAGGAAGCAGCGGTCCTGGCCGGGGAAGCGATCCTGACCGGCGATCTCAGCACGTCACCCTGGACGGAAGCCCGAGCCATAGCACCTCATATCAGCTATGGCACATCGGTCCTCGTCTCACCAATTAGAATGTCATGCGAATCGGTGACCGGTACAGCAGCCAAGACGCTGGGCGTCATCGCCGCGGTCGCACCCGGTAAACCGGGGGCGTTTTCCGAGGAGGATCGGATATGGCTCGACCAGTTGAGCCGGCACATCGCCCCGGTTCTGACCGCCGTGCTCGCCGCGGAAGAACGGGACACGCTGGTCGCCATCAACAATCAAGTGGTGCTCGGCACTCTCACGCTCGACAATCTGATCCACTCGATTCAACCAATCCTCCGCGAAGTCATCCATCACGACATCACCGGGCTCGTACGGTTTGTCGGCGAACCCCACAATCGGTGGTTCGACATCGTCGCGTGCGAGGGAGTCGATATCGACCAGGACGCCCTGCGGCAATTTCCGTTCGAGCAGATGGCCGCTGCCGAAATCCTCGCCACCGGCAAACCCCTGCTGCTCACCGGACACAACCAGGACCGATTTGCCGAACACCGGTACTTCAAATCACTCGGGGTCTACTCCGCCATGCTCTGCCCGCTCCTGGTCCAGGGAGCGCCCTATGGTTTCCTGGCCATCGGAAGCAAACGGCGCAACGCATTTTCCGAACGCGACCTGGCGTTGACGGAACAAATCGGCTTTCACCTGTCCCATGCCCTCACCAACCTCTCCGCCTATGACCAGATCCGACGGCTCAAGGATCAACTGGAGCAGGAGAATGTGTACCTGCGTGAAGAAATGGGCGCCTCCCTGGATCTGAAAAGCCTCGTGGGGGATAGCCCCGCACTTCAGAAATCGCTTCGAGCCATCGAAATGGTCGCGCCCACGGATTCCACGGTGCTGATTACGGGAGAAACCGGCACCGGCAAGGAACTGGTGGCTCAGGCCATTCACCGGTTGTCCCCGCGCCGGCAGAAAACCCTGATCACAGTGAACTGCGCGGCACTGCCGCCCACGCTCATCGAATCCGAACTGTTCGGGCACGAAAAGGGTGCCTTCACCAGTGCAACGACCCGCAAGCTGGGCCGGTTCGAACTGGCTCATGGCGGAACAATCTTCCTCGATGAAGTCGGAGAGCTGCCCATTGATGTCCAGATGAAACTCTTGCGTGTCCTCGAGGCGCAGGAGTTCAACCGGGTTGGCGGAAGCCACACCATCCGTGTAGACGTGCGTGTGCTCGCGGCAACGAACGTCGATCTGGAGCAAGCCATCAAACGCGGCGCATTCCGTGCCGATCTCTTTTATCGTCTGAACGTCTTTCCGCTTCGCCTGCCGACGCTGCGGGAACGGCGCGAGGACATCCCGCTGCTGGCTCGTCATTTTGCCAAGAAATACGGCCTTCGACATCGTAAACCGGTGACGCGCATCAACAGCGCGGCATTGAAAGCCTTATCCGCCTATGACTGGCCGGGAAATGTCCGGGAACTCGAGCATCTCATGGAACGGGCAGTGATCGTCAGCCGGGGCTCCGTGCTGACCATCGAAGAGCTGGACGGTCTGGGTCCGAGCCATGAGCGGCCTTCCCCGCCGCGCACTTTGGCAGAAGCCGAGCGGGCACACATCGTAGAGGTGCTGGTTCGAACGAATTGGGTTCTGGCGGGAAAGCAGGGAGCCGCTGAAACATTAGGCATGAAGCGATCCACCCTGCAACATCGCATGAAAAAATTAGACATTAGTCGCCCTCCGAGGCATGTCTCGTAACTGCCCGCATATGGGCACCGCTTCTTAGATCTGCCAACATCTCGGCAGATACCATTAGAGATTCACTCCACCCCACATCCTCTCCTCTTCAGTATTCCAGCAAATTTTCATCACGATATGATGTTCTGGGGCCACTACCCTTCATCCGGCATGGCGCCTGCTTTCTGTCGATCCCATGAAATTCATTGTGTCACAGCTGACACCAGAGTCTGTCGGTCGCGAGATTCAGGCGTATCTCGCCGAACGGCAGCGTCAATTGCTTCCCTCCGGCGAGGCGACCAGCGAGGGGCGCCGCTTCTCCTGGTGCGGAGACATTCTCGACTTTCTGGCGGATGGACTCGCCGAGCGACTAGCCCCTTTGGGGATTACTTTCACCAATCCATTTCCAGGGCCCTTACGCCTGATGGATGAAGTGCAGCAACCCGATGGCCAACATGTACGGAGATTCTGGACCGTCGCCCTGCACCGAGGCTGCCCGATCGCTCGAATCTGCACATTCTTCTTCCATCGACACGATCAGATCAGCCTTCCTCAGGTGCCGCTCGTGATGGCCTTTTCGCCTGACCAGACCGCCGGGGAGGACGGCGAATGAATTACGTGGCGCTGAGAATGCTCTTTGGCGATCGCGCGAAGTATCTCATGCTGCTCTGCGGGCTGACCTTCGCAGTCATGCTGATCGTGCAACAGGGATCGATTTTCTGGGGCCTCATGATGTGGTCGCAGTCGAGCATCAGCAATATCAATGTGCCGATCTGGGTCACCGACCCTGGCATCGGACAGGTCGACGAAGTCAAACCCATTGCGGATACCGCAGTAGATCGGGTGCGTAGCGTATCAGGGGTGGAGTGGGCCGTTCCCCTCTACAAAGGCGTGTTACGCGCTCGCCTCTCCAGCGGGGATTATCACCAGATCACGCTGACCGGACTGGACGCCCCCACGCTCATCGGGCGTCCCGCCGAAGTGCTGGAAGGACGATTTGAAGATATTCTGGAACCGGATGCCGTCGTCCTGGATCAATGGGCGGTTGAACGTATGGGCGGGCCCTCGGTCATCGGCATCGGGACGATTTTTGAGTTGAATGACAAACTGGCCCGGGTGGTTGCGATTGCGAAAACGCAGAAAAGCTTCACGAACATCCCCGTGGTCTATACCACCTACGAACGCGCGATTCGCTATGTCCCGCGTGAGCGCCGGACGCTGTCGTACGTGCTCGCCAAGGCAAAAGACGGCATACCTGCCTCAGAGGTCACCTCCAGGATCCATGAACAAACCGGACTGGGAGCGTTCAGCGCCGAAGAGTTCGGCTGGAAGACCATCAGCTGGGTTCTCAAAAATACCGGGATCGGCATCAACTTCGGCACCACGATTATTCTCGGCTTTATCGTCGGCATGGCGATCGCGGGACAGACATTTTATCTGTTTACCGTCGAAAACCTGAAACAGTTCGGTGCGCTCAAAGCGATGGGAACCTCCACCTTCACGCTCGCACGGATGATTCTGCTGCAAGCCTTTACGGTTGGACTGACGGGTTATGGAATCGGCATCGGCCTTGCCACGGGATTCGGATTTCTCTCAGCCAAGGGCGGCGGATTGCCCTTCGTTGAAACCTGGCAGTTG
>CAADGJ010000143.1 GCA_900696505.1 uncultured Nitrosospira sp. | reverse complement strand
CCGAATCCTTGAACCAGGACCACACGATTCTGGAATCACTGGCCGAAGTCTCGGCGCAGGCTGAAACGAATTTTCTTCGAGGCATCGCCGGAGCCTTCCTTTTTAGCGGCGACGATCAGAAAAAGCCCATCAAGGCGCTCAGCGGCGGCGAGCGCAATCGGGTGGCCCTGGCTCGCATGCTGGTGGAACCGGCCAATACCCTTTTGCTTGATGAGCCCACCAACCACCTCGATCCGGCCTCGGTGGATATGTTGACGGATGCCATGACCGATTTCCCGGGGACAATCGTGTTCATTTCTCACGATCCGACGTTCCTCGCCCGCGTTGCGAGCATGATCGTCGAGGTGGATGAAGGTCAGGCCAAAACGTATTTGGGCGACTACGAGTATTTCTTGTGGAAGAAGGCGCAGGAATTCGAATCGATCAAGGAAAGCAGCGCGGAACTTGCCGCCGCCCAGAATGACAAATCGTCAGGTCCCACAAAGGCCATGGCGTCGCAGGTCCAACAGAAGTCTTCCGGAGGAGAACGGCGGGACTTGAACAAAACCCAGGCACGCCTCGAGAAACAAGTCTCGCGCGCGGAATCTGAGATCGCATCCACGGAATCCAAGGTCAAGGCGAGAGAGCTGGAACTCGCGGATCCGGCGATCTATAAGGAACTTGGCCGCTGGAGCGAATTGCAACAAGAGCAGGAGACCTGGAAGAAAGAGCTGGAACGGCTCACGGCCCGCTGGGAATCGTTGTCGGAGGAATTGCAGGGGGTACGGGAAAAACTGACGGCACTCGGTTAGTCCGTCGACTTCAGCGTCTCTTCCAGATAGTAATACAACCAGCGGTTCTTTTCTTTCGTCACCAGATCATCCCACACCACGCCAAGCAACATCCCCTTCTCCCACGGTTTGGCCCAGGCCACCGTGGCGCTCAACTTCTCCTGCTGCTCAACGCGATCGGGATCCAGAAATGCCAAGGAGACCGTGATCTTGGCACCAATCGGCAGGGTTTCCTTCGAATGCAATCCCGCGCCGATCTTGTTCACATTATTCAAAACCGCCGTAAATCCCTTGGCCCCGTTCTGTGGGGAGACCAGGGCTGACCCGACCAGAGTGGCCCGGACATACTTCCGGCGTTCACTGACACTTTCGGTTGAATTGGTTTGACGCGCCATAGCGACCTCGGTGCTAAGTATAACCGTATAACCAGCTTTGTCTAGCCCCTTTCTTCATGATCTTGGGGCGTCCGGGGACGATAATACCGCTTGCCCTTGAGCGGTTCAGGGAGGTGGCCCTGCTCGGATTTGGCCGCAGGGTCATCGTGCACATACCGATATCCTTGGCCATACCCAATGTCTTTCATGAGCGACGTCACGGCATTACGAAGGTGCAACGGCACGCCCAGATTGCCGTGCTGGCGCGCATCTCGAATGGCCTCTTGAAGTCCCACATAAGACGCATTGTCCTTTGGCCGGGATGCCAGGTACGTCGTTCCATGAGCCAAGGTGATCTGTGCCTCCGGGAGCCCGACAAACTCGACCGCTTGCGCCACGGCATTAGCCACAACTAACGCCTGCGGTTCGGCATTGCCGATGTCTTCAGATGCAAAAATCACCATGCGTCGCGCGATAAATCGAGGGTTTTCTCCTCCCTCCAGCATGCGCGCGAGCCAATAGAGGGCCCCATCCGGATCGGAATCACGCAGGCTCTTGATGTAGGCGGAGATCAAATTGTAATGCTCTTCGCCACCCTTATCGTAGCGAAGGGCCTTTTTCAGCAGGACGGCCTCCAACACCGCTTCATCGATGATCCGGCGGCCATCCATGCCGACCGGCGCTTGCCCGGCCACAAATTCCAGCGTTGTTAAGAGGCTTCTCGCATCTCCATTCCCGAAGGCAATCAATCGGTCGCGGGCAGCGGGCTGTATTGTGAGGCGAAGCGAGCCCAACCCACGGTCGGTATCAGCCACCGCACGATCTAAAATCGAGCCGAGCGCCTCGGTGGTTAGCGGCTGGAGCACGATCACGAGCGATCGTGAAAGCAAGGGGGCAATGAGCTCGAAAGACGGATTCTCCGTAGTCGCGCCGATCAGCACCACCGTTCCCCGTTCGACATGCGGAAGAAAGGCATCCTGCTGCGCCTTATTGAATCGATGGATCTCGTCCACAAAGAGAATGGTCGCCATCCCCCTCGTTCGCCGCTGCTCTGCAGCTTTGATGATCTCGCGTAGTTCCGGGATCCCTCCCGTGACCGCAGAGAACGGCACGAACTGCGATTTCGTATATTGAGCCACCAAGCCGGCCAACGTGGTTTTTCCACACCCCGGAGGTCCCCAGAAGATCACAGAAGAAAGCCGATCCTGCTCAATTGCACTTCTCAACGGACGTCCAGGACCTACCACCTCGTCCTGGCCCACGAGATCATCGAAACTTCGAGGGCGCAGGCGTTCCGCCAAGGGGACTTTCCCGAAAGGTGTTATCCTTGGCGCGGGCTGGGATGAAGCGAATAAATCGCCTGTCGAATCATGAGCTGGCATCATTGATCTCAGGTGCAAGGCCTTCTGCATTCTATACGTCGCCACGGAAACACCGCAAACTGGCCCGTCTCACTCAACCATCCCCTTGATTCTCAACCCTGGCAATGCTACCACCCATCCGGCATCAATTCTTGGCAGGGGGACCGATGTTTTTTCAGACACAGGATATTCGATTGGCATATGACGACCGCGGCTCAGGCGTCCCACTCGTGTTTCTGCACGCATTTCCGTTGAATCGCTCCATGTGGGCGCCGCAAGTCGCCGCGCTCTCCACACAATTTAGAACTATCGCGCTCGATTTTCGCGGTCATGGCGAGTCGGATGCCCCTCTGTGGTCCTTTTCACTCGAACAGTATGCCGACGACGTGGCCGCCCTGCTCGACCATCTGAACATTCCGCAGGCTGTCCTGGTGGGACTCTCAATGGGTGGATACGTCAGCCTGGCATTCTCAAAGAAAT
>CAADGJ010000142.1 GCA_900696505.1 uncultured Nitrosospira sp. | reverse complement strand
TCAGTATTATCGGCTCGTTCGAACGCGCCAGTCAGGGGTATATGGACCAACGCCAGGAAGCCGCCTTGTTTGAGTACACGCTGGTCCCCGAGGGAATGAAGATGCGCGTGACGACGCGGACCGCCTCCCATTTCGGTGATAAGGATTTGATTGTCGGTGGCGATCCGAGCTCCGTTGTCGCCGAAGGCGTGCTGCATCGGCTCCACTGAATTGAAAGCCACGGCGGGCACGTCGATTCGTATGTCACCTGTCCGCCGCCGACGTCGCTGGACATGACAACCTTCGTTCGCTCTACACATCGTATATGTGGAATACACCCGCAGCAGAATGATCGATAAGCCCACCCTCTCGTTCTCTGAATCGCTCACACCTGAACGACGCACGGCCTTTTACGAAGGTCATAAACCCATCGCCGTCGTGATGATCTTCATCGTCTTCCTGCTGCCCTGTGCCGGACTGTTGGTGTACGGTCTGATCGGCGCAGCCGCGAGCGTGCTGATCTCCGCCTTAGGGTATTACCTCACTCCCTATCTGACGCAGCGTCTGAGCCTGCTCGCAGGTCGTTAAGCGACCAGGATACATACGGGTAAAACTACCGAGTCGACACCCGCAGAAATTCCGTCTTTTCTATTCTGATTGTGCAACCTGTCCTACAATGCCTCCAGAAGGATGTCGTTCACTACTGGAGGTACCCGGAATGTTTCTCCCCGCGCGAGTCTTCACCTCGAAAAACCGACGCACGTCCCTGCAAAGCATACCCCGCCGGTTCAACGGTCAATCGATAGACGAACAGATCCGCGCCGTACAATCGGCATGGGTTGATGTGTTGACGCTGCCCCTCTGCCTGACCGTGCTGGCATTCTATGAATGGTGGCGGTGGTTGTTCTCCATCCCCTCGAATCCCTTGCTGTTGACCGTTGTCGCGGCCGTGGCGATTCATGCCACACGCCGCCGCCGCAAAGCCTACAAGGCCGAATTGAAGCAGCTTCATCTGAACCGTACCCCACAACCGACAGTCAGTGACGTGACCGAGTTTCTGTACAGGGGTGCGAGACGGATGGTGCAAGACTTCACGGCGAAGTGTTCTCCTGCGACGATCGTCGCCTCTGCCCGCCGGTTCGCCTCGCCCGCCAATTGGCTCACGAAGCGTCTCTTCGCACGCTCCTAGCTCAATGGCGCGCCCGCTTTGCTTGACAGTCTGAAAGCCCATCTACGACAATGCCGCCATGGCAGAGCGGATTGTCATCGAACGCCTGGAGTTCTACGGCCGCTGCGGCGTGACGGAGGAAGAACGCCGCAAACCCCAGCTGATCGTCGTCGACCTCGAACTGGACGCCGCCGTGGAAGCCGCCGCGGTTTCGGATCGCTTGAGTGAAACGATCGATTATGCTCAAGTAGCGGAACGAATCGTCGCACTCAGCACGAGCCTCACCTGCCAGCTTCTTGAAACCCTGGCCGAGCAGTTGGTCGGCATGTTATTCGCGGAATTTCCGGCTGATCGGGTCCGCATCTGGATTCGAAAAGTCCATGCCCCGCTGGCCATGGTCGCCGGGTCAGTCGGCATCCGGTTTGAACGCACGCGTGCCGCCCATCAGTCAACACACCAGGCACTGAGCGCCGCACCATTTCTCATCCAACAACTTGCGCGTCTCCCCAAGGGACACATCCTCGACGTCGCCGCTGGACGCGGACGAAATGCCCTGTACCTCCTTTCCCAGGGGTCACAGGTGGAGGCCATCGATCGAGACACCGACGCCCTCTCCGCATTGGAAGCCGCTGCGGGCACACAGCGTCTCTCCGGTCTCACGACACGCGTCCTCAACCTGGAAGTCTCTGCGGATCACCCGCCCAGCTTGGGCCACGAATGTTATGATGCCATCGTCGTCTTTTTTTACCTGCATCGGCCTCTGTTCCCTGTCATCATTGACGCCCTGAAACCCAATGGCATCCTCCTCTACGAAACATTTACCATCGACAATTATTTTCGCCATCAGCATCCGCGGCGATGGGAGTTTTGCCTGGCGCAGAACGAACTCCTCCGCCTCACCTCGCCCCTGCGCGTTCTTCACTATGACGAGGGCGAACACGACGGAGGTCATGGCAGCGGGCCATGCTACACCGCGCGACTGGTCGCGCAGAAAACGGGGCCAGAGACATCACCATGAGCCGCATTGATCTCCATCTGCACACCACGCACTCCGACGGCAGTTGCTCCACGGCCGAGGTCATGGCCTTTGCCAAGCAGGCCGGCCTCACGGCGCTGGCGATCACGGATCACGACATTGTCGACGGCATTCCCGAAGCGACAGCTATCGGAAAAGAACTCGGCATCGAGGTAGTTCCCGGCGTCGAAATCAGTTCGCGGCTCGGAGAGAGCGAACTGCATATCCTCGGATATTTTTTGAATTGGACCGATCCGTTATTAGCGCAACGCCTGAGCACATTGCGCGACAGCCGACATCTTCGTAATCCTAAGATTGTTCAACGCCTCAACGAATTGGGCATTCCGATTACTTATGAAGAAGTGCGGGCCCTGGCAGGCACGGAATCCGTGGGGCGCCCCCACATCGCCCGTCTTTTGATGGAGAAAAAATTTGTGACCTCGGCGAAAGAGGCCTTCGATCGATACCTGGCAAACGGCCGCCCGGCCTTTGTCGACCGGGAATTACCGGAACCGGCCGAAGCCGTGCGATGGATTCGCGAAGCCGGCGGCGTGCCGGTGCTCGCCCACCCGACGTGGGTCAGAACATCCGCCGAAGGGTTGCGGGTACTTGTGAGAGACCTCAAGGCTGCCGGATTGGGAGGAATGGAGGTTCATTACAGCACCCATACGCCCAGTCAAACGACCGAATACCTGGATCTGGCCAGGCAATGCGATCTCCTCGTCACCGGCGGCAGCGATTTCCACGGCGTCACCAAACCGGATATTGAGGTCGGGATCGGCCGCGGCCAGCTCAAAGTCTCACAGAAATTGCTCGATCCACTCAGAAAAGCCGCCACCTCGTCCTGAGCCCTTTTCTCCCAAACACGCATCCTCTGTCCTCATCCGGATGCCGCGAGACTCTGCCCCGGCGGTGCGTGATTCCCTCGTTTCGTTGACACAGTACGACCTTCCGTTACACTGGCTACAACGACGTACCGCGCCAACACATGACCACATCTTGGGGCTGGATCGGCCCGTATTTCATCGTCATTCTCCTTGCGGTTCTGGTCGGGCCATTTCTCGCGACCCTCCCGCTGTTTACGCACACCTACCTCCGGCCGTTGGGCATGAACGTCGCGCAAGTCGTTCGGTTCATTGCAGACGGCATCTGCCTGCTCATGATCTGGTCTGCGGCCTCGCGAGCCAGACGAGACCTGAAGGACAACGGCAAGGGTCAAACCTTTCTCCGCGCCATTCTTTTCCCGTCCGCCTCCCTTCTGATCGTCATTGCCGCATTCCAGGCCTATGAAGCACACGGCATATCTGTGCTCGGCCCGCCTAGACAGCCGCTCTATACCTGGTTGGTCACCGGCGGCCTCATCGGCTCAGCGACCTGGCTGACGTTTGCCTGGGTCCGTCATGTCGATGCCCTGACCAGCATGTTTGCCTGGCGTCCACGCCGCCGGGCGGTTGCCGAAGAACCGGTGCGAGCGGAGAAGCCCGACGAGGTGCGTGCGGCAGACGAAGCCATTCCCGCCGCCCCCCCCCGCCCGACAGCCGGCATAGCCGTGCGCAACGGAAACGGCGTCCCGGCTACGCTGGGACGATACCAGGTGCTCAAGGAACTGGGGCGCGGTGCCATGGGAGTCGTCTACCTGGGAAAAGATCCGACGATCCAGCGATTTGTGGCCATTAAAACCATGCGGCTGGACGACATCGACAAGGAAGAAGACCTGAAAGAGTTTCGAGACCGGTTCTTTCGCGAAGCCGAATCCACCGGGCGCCTGTCCCATCCGAATATCATCACGGTCTACGACGCCGGCGAGCAGGACGGACTGGCCTATATCGCCATGGAGTATCTCGAGGGAGTGCTCCTCAACTGTTACTGCCAGAAATCGACGCTGGTCCCAGCCAAACAGGCGCTGCAGATCGTGGCCACCGTTGCCGAAGCGCTGGACTATGCGCATAGTCAGGGCGTCATTCACCGTGACGTGAAACCGCCGAACATCATGATCCTCAAGCAACGCCTGGTGAAGGTGATGGACTTCGGCATCGCCAAGATGGCGAGCGCTTCAAAAACACAGAGCAGCATGATCGTCGGGACGCCGCGGTACATGTCGCCTGAACAGGCGACAGGAAAAGACGTGGACGGACGCTCAGATGTCTTTTCACTCGGTATTGTGCTCTTCGAACTTTTGACGGGAGAACGGCCCTTTGATGCCGAGAATATGCCGGCGCTGGTCATGCGTATCGCCAAGTCTCCACATGCCCCGTTGATGAAGTACCGCCGCGACCTGCCGACGCGCGTCCAAAGCATCCTGGACCGGGCGCTGCAGAAAGAGATTCAGAACCGCTACCGGTACGCGGGGGACATGGCGCAAGACCTCCGTGACGTCTTCCAGGTCATGCCGAGATAACCACGCCCATGCACGCCTGGCACGTCACACATGGAGCCGCTTCGGACGTCGGTCTGGTCCGCCGCCTCAACGAAGACCGCTATCATGCCGATCCGGCCGCCGGAATTTTTGTCGTATGCGACGGGATGGGCGGGCATCGGGCCGGGGAAATCGCCAGCAGCCGCACGGTTGAGACTATTGCTCACCATCTTGCGGAGGCGGAGACAGACCGGTCCCTCCCGTTGATAGGCATTTCCCGTCCAGAGTTTTCTTCGGCCACCAATCGATTGGCGAGCGCGGTGCGCCTCGCCAATCACCGGGTGCATCAGGAAGCGGCACGACGCACCGAATATGCCGGGATGGGGACGACGGTCGTCGCAGTCCGGCTTACTGGAGCCGTTCTGTCGATCGCTCACGTCGGCGATAGCCGACTGTATCTGATTCGTGACGGCGCAGTGCAGTTGCTGACGGTCGACCATTCGCTCGTTCAAGAGCAAATGCAATCCGGACTCTTGGCCGCTGCAGACATGGCGCGCGCCCCGCATCGACATGTGCTGACCCGTGCGGTGGGTGTGCATCCCCTGGTGGACGTCGAGTTAGGGGAGATGCCGGTACTGCCCGACGATATCCTGTTACTCTGCTCCGATGGATTGACCGCTGGAGTGACGGCCGATGTCATCCTGCGAGTGAGTCAGGAATCCATCGATCCTCAGGCTATGGCAGACCGTCTCATCGCTCTCTCGAATGCCGCCGGCGGCACCGACAACGCGACCGTCATCGTGGCGCTGGTGACGCAACGGCCCACCAGCCTCTGGGACCGCATTTACACCCAATTGGTTTCGCCCCCAGCCTAGATAGACTTTGAAGGAGCCTCCATGTCTCAGCACTCGATACCACCCCTCCTGCTCGTGAGATCCCCTCATGGCGGCACGAGAGAATGTGAAATTAGGCGCACCCCCTTCACCATCGGTCGCAAGCCGGATAACGATCTCTGCCTGGAAGATCCGGCGGTTTCTGCGCACCATGCCCGCATCGTCCAAGTTCAAGGTGTGCTGTTTCTCGAGGACCTCAGCAGCACCAACGGAAGTTTCGTGAACGAACACCCCATCGATCGGCGTCAATTGCAGGATGCCGATGCGCTCCGGTTTGGAACTCATCGGGTGATTTTTCGCGAGAAGCCGGGACTGGCAGCAGAACCCATCATCCCCGCAGACATGCTCGTGGCCGACAAGACCATGGTGGTGCCATCTCAGGCGCCACGCGAGTCACCGGCTCCCGCACGCAAGGTGGGAATCGTGGAAATTCTTTCTGGCCGGACCGGTCAGTCGCACTATCCTTTGACGAGACAGGTCTCACTGATCGGCGCGCAGGATGATGCCGTCATCACTCTCACCGGCTGGTTTGCACCGAAAACCGCCGCGATGATCAGCCGCCGCGGAGAGGCCTATGTGGTCAGCCAGACGGAAAGCGGGAAACGCATTCTTGTCAACGGCCGGCCGGTTCAGCGAGAACATGCCCTGCGGCATGGAGACGTGGTGGAAGTCGCGGGGATTACGATGCGCTTTGTGTTGCGAGACGAACGGAGCCACGCCGCCTGACTAATTGAGCAGACGACCGCGCTTCGGAAGGAATTGAAAGCACTGATCGGACACTTCTTGCGCATGCGATTCCAAGCACTGAAGCAACAATTCGCCACCCGCTGACGGCACCTCACGACAAAACTGCCGTCGATCCGCTTCGCACGCCACTCGAAGTTGCTGCCAATTTTCTTTCATGCGAGCAAGCTTGTCGCGCAGCATCGGGCGACAAGGCTGAGACATCTGGGCTGCCTTCCGTTGCAAACAGGCCCGCCGGTCCCCTTCCTCTTCAGGACAGAGCGCATCCATCTCCAGCGCGCATTTGACCTCCCGTCCGATGGGCATGCGCGCGGCCTCGGCAACAGGCGGAACGGAAGGTTGCGGCACGACGACTGGAGGCTCAGCATTCGCCACGCCGGGGCGAGCAGCATCATCGATCATAGGGCGGTCTGGAGGCTGCGTCGCGGCAGGAACCGGAAGCGGAGGCGTGGGAACGGACACCGGCAGGGCCTCGGGAGGAGACTCGCTTTGCGGAAGGACAAACAGGACGACTCCCCAGATACCGCCTAACACCAGACAACTGAGGAGGGTCACCAGCACGACAGCGCCGATTCGCGATGAGCCAGCCAAGAAACTCCTCTATGAGAGTATCCAACTCGATCGGCAAACGGAACAGCGACCGTCAGTTTTCGGGCGCTTCGACGATGTGGTTCTCGAAGCGGGTGCAGCCCTCGGCGAGCAGACGATTCGTCAGCATTTCGCCCGGCCACTCGATCGGCAGGTCGGCCGTGAACACCCATACATCCGGTGAAGTCCACACCGGACCATGGTCCTCCGGCAACTCGGGATCAAAGAGATCTGTCCAGACCGGCATATACACCCCGTTCCCGCACTGCGTGTGCAGGTGGACGATCGTGCGAGCCCGCACCATCGGATCGAGGTCACGCCAGACAGCAGCGGTTTCGTCGGCCAGGCGATGCAGCCGCACGGCATTCTGGGCATCGAACAGGGCATACGACGCGTACACCGGCACCTCCAGCGTGTCCGGGGCCAGCGCCAGTTCGGAACATTGGGTCACCAGGCCCTCGAGCAAGGCGCGCCGTTCCGGCTCTTCCAATGAATCGGGCAATCCGGGATCAGGCATCCCGATCAGCTGGAAAAAGAGGAAGGCCGTATTTTCAACCGGAGGATAGAGCCGGGAGGCAATGGCCTGCGTGCGTTGGGAATCGGCGATACTTGCGAGGTGCTCGTTGAGTGTTTGGAGCGTCAGCCCTTCGAGTGTCGCATCGGTCAACAACCGCGGCTCGACACGCACGACCACGCCTGCGGGAATGTGAAGATGCCGGTGAAGGAGATCGGCCGTCGCCACGGGGTCGATCTTTAATCCGAGGGGCTGGCCCAGATTGGCCTGAAGGGGCAACTCCAGTGCTGCCATCAACGCATAGGCGTTTTTCTCTTCATCAGGTCCGTCCATGATCACGGCACAGGAGGCCTCCGCGACCAGGTCGAACATCCATTCCGCCATCTCCTCGTCGAGTGCGGCCAGCACGGTCAACAGATCCTGCTCCCGCCCCTGCTCAATGAAGGCTTGCAGGGTATCGATCGCCGCGTCGGTATCACCGTGATCGTGGCGTCGGGCGTTAATGAGATGGATCAGATCTCGCGTCAGCGGGTCCGGTCGTGACCAACTCAACATGGCTGGCCTCCCAGGTCGATGCGCGTTCGTATTGCGAGGTAGTCGTGGTTCATCCTGTTGTCCATGTTGCCAAACTTTCCCATACGTGGCAAGCGCGAATGCGGTTCCTTATCGCTCCGGCCGACGCAGCGTCTCCGCACAAGGATCGCGTCGTCATTCTCCGATAACTTTTACCAGTACGCGCTTGCGCCGCCGCCCGTCAAACTCACCATAAAAAATTTGTTCCCAGGGACCGAAGTCCAGCTTACCATCCGTGATCGCGACCACGACCTCCCGCCCCATCAACTGCCGTTTGATGTGCGCATCACCATTGTCCTCGCCCGTGTTATTGTGACGATAGGTCGCGTCGTGCGGCGCAAGCCGTTCCAGAAACGTGTCATAATCCTGAAGCAGTCCGGCTTCGTCGTCGTTGATGTAGACGCTCGCCGTGATGTGCATGGCATTCACCAGCACCAGGCCTTCACGCACGCCGCTCTTTCGCACGGCGGCTTCAACCTGGGCCGTGATGTTCAGATACGCGCGCCTGGTTTTCGTCTCGAACCAGAGCTCTTCTCGGTAGGATCTCATCGGTCTCCGTGCACAGGTGGTGCGCGATTCTGCAACGGGGAAGTTCGAACTTGCAAGCCCTTGTGCATGTGCGCGATGACCCGGCGAATGCCCCATCGGAATGATCGTGTATTCGCCTGCGCGGCTGACTCATCAGGCGTCGTGAGCTCCGCTCGCGAGGCGCACCGTGCCCGGAAAGTCATATCGTCGTTTTCTCGAACAAAATTGACAGGTCGGAGAACGGGTGATAAGTACCTACGATTAGACAGACTCTCGCCATGATTCCGAATGAGGAGGTCCTCCGATGGTGTCATCTACGGGCATTCCTGCGATAGGCAGTGTGTGGACAGACTGGCGTCTGCTGTTCGCAAGCCAGCCCGAGCCTGATTTGGAATTCACTGAAGACGATTTGGATGAAGCCGTGCCGCCACCGGCGCCGCCGATGAATGCGCCCAAGCGATCCAAGAAGGGTCCGTTCCTCTGGATACTGCTGCTCCTTCTCGTAGGAGGCATCGGCTATGTGGCCATGGATCCTGACGCAGCCATGCAGATGATCCAGCCGTATCTGGATGGTGGCACGGAGACCAGTCCACCCGCGGCCCAGCGACCGCCGGCGCCGGCCCCGAAACCGGCTCCGCCCGCCGCACAGGCACCTGCGCCATCGATGGCTCCGCCCGCCGTGGTCGATAGCGTGCCACCGCCGCCCGCGGAAGCCCCGACTCCAATGCCGGCACCAGCACCCGCTGCTGTGGTCCCTGCTCCCGTTCCTGCGATGAAACCGGCTTCGGCGCCCGTCAGAGTGGCGGGTCCGTTGTATGCGGAAGGTCAGCGGGTGATGGTGATCGCTGATCCCAGCAGGCCCAAGTCTCCGATGCCTTTATTTGCCGATTCCGTCGGCACGAAAACCAGCACCACCGTGCCGGCCAGCACCACGCTGACGATTCTTGACGGGGAATACCAGAAAAACGGCTGGATCTACTCAGTGCGCACCCAGGACGGCAAGAAAGGTTGGATTTCTGAACGCAGTCTCAGGCTGAAACGCTAAGTACATTCCTGCTTTTCGCTTCGCGAACGACGGCCCGTTTCCCTTGGAACGGGCCGTCGTCTTTTTTTGCCACGCCACCCTTGCTATAATGCCGCGCCCGCATAATCGGCAAACCGGTCTCAGACGATCTCCGCATAAGGATAGGCCCGGACACCATGAGCGAATTACGCGCCATCATTTTTGATTTCGACGGAGTAATTGCCGACACCGAGCCGCTGCATTTCGCGGCCCTTCGACAGGTT
>CAADGJ010000141.1 GCA_900696505.1 uncultured Nitrosospira sp. | reverse complement strand
TGCAGCAGCACGGCCGAGATCCAGACAATGACCAGGCTGAAAATGCGATTGCTGACACCAACCCATACAGGGATGGCGGCGTGCTGAGGGCCCAGTGCTGCACCGGCAATGATCAGTGGCGTCGAGGCGATCGCGGTGAGGAACGGTAACCGTGGATGGGAGGAGGCAGCCGCCAGAATCACGATTCCGGCATAGAGCACTCCGACCGCGATGCCGAGAGGCATGAACAGATCAATCGCGAACAGCGCGGCACTCAGGCCGATGATGAGGGGAAGAATGGTGTGATTGCGATCATGCATCGCAGACTCGTCGTGTCCTCATTATCTGCTTCCCGGCTGATTGCTGCAACGGCAGGCCGCGCAATATGCCGGCGATCTACTCGTGCTCCATCTGTTTTTTGAGCCGCCGATCCAGGGCAAACCTGGTCAACCCCAAATGCTTGGCAGCCAATGTTTTGTTGTGGTCCGACAGGCGCACCACTTCTTCAATCAATGCCGATTCGATATCCGCCAGTGTCTGTTGTCCCAGCACCATCTCAATGCGGAGCGAGGGATGTTCGCCTTGCGCCATGGCCACCGCCACATGCGTCGAAGCCTGATCGCGAAGCTCACGCGGAAGGCACCCGGCGGTCAAGGTCTTATCGTGACACAGAATCATGGCTCGTTCGATGATATTGTGCAATTCGCGAATGTTGCCGGGATAGCTATAGCGCTGCAGCAATTCCTTGGCATCGGGTTCGATGTCGATGACTTCTTTGCCGAACTCTTTCCCGAACCGCAACATGGCCTGCATGCAAAGGGGAAGAATGTCTTCCGCGCGTACGCGCAACGGAGGAAGTTCGAAGGTCACGACGTTCAGCCGGAAGAAGAGGTCTTCGCGGAAGGTGCCGCGAGCCGTGTCTTTCTTGAGATCACGATTGGTCGCGGTCATCAACCGAAAATCGACCGACAGGTCCTCCGTGCCGCCCAGGCGCCGGAAGGTCCGCTCCTGCAGCACGCGCAGCAATTTGGCTTGCATGGCCGGGTCTAAGTCGCCGATCTCGTCCAGAAAGAGCGTTCCCCCTTCGGCCTTCTCCAGGAGCCCTCGTTTCCGTTGGTGTGCGCCGGTAAAGGCGCCTCGTTCATAGCCGAACAGCTCGCTTTCGAACAGCTCTTTGGGAATGGCGGTGCAGTTGACGGCCACGAACGGACCGGCGGCACGTGGCCCGTTACAGTGAATGACGCGCGCCAGAAATTCTTTCCCGCTGCCCGTTTCTCCTTGGAGTAATACGGTTGATTTGGCGTTTTCGGCCACATCTCGAACCTGGCCGAGCAACAGTTGCATCGCCGGACTGCGGGCATCGATATTGGCCAGGGCGTAGGCGCTGTTCTGATCCTCGAGTGCAAATTGGACGCGGTGCCGCAGCGCGAGAAATTCCAGGGCGCGATCGACGACGGGATCGACGCCGGAGAGATCGACGGACTTGATCAGAAAGTCGTAGGCGCCCAAGCGCATGGCTTCGACGGCGTTTTCGACCGTCCCATACGCGGTCAGCATGATGATGAGCGTCTGCGGGGCAAGCGGGCGGATTTTTCGCAGTGCCTCGATGCCGCCCATGCCGGGCATTTTGAGATCCAGGAGAATGAGGTCGGGGGCCTGCTGCGCGACGGCACTGACCAGGTCTTCTCCGGATTCAAAGCCGGTAACCGTATGGTGGCGCCGTGAAAGGCGTTTGACGATAGCGGAGCGAATCGCCGGTTCGTCATCCGTAACGTAGATCGTGGCCTGCATGGTCCCCTTCTTCCTGCATTCGTTGCGGCTGTTGGCGCACGGGCGTCCACACGCGAACGGTGGTGCCGCGTCCCTCTTCACTGTCCAGGGCGATGTCTCCTCCGTGCGCGTCGAGAATATTGCGGGAGATCGCCAATCCCAAGCCCGTTCCGCGCGGCTTCCCACTGGTAAAAAACGGTTCGAAGACGTGTGGCAGATGACTGGGACTGATGCCGCTGCCCCGGTCCGTCACGGTAATTTCCAGCCCCGATTCTATTCCACGCGCCTGTTCCGCCAGGGCGACGGTAACGGTCTCGCCTTGTGGCGTGGCTTCGATGGCGTTCTGCAGGATATTGAGCAACACCTGTTTAAACTGATCGCGGTCGGCCTGGATCATATAGGGAGCGGCAGGGGCAGAAAGGTTAATGACTGCCTGTTTCCGCGTCAGAGGTTCGTCCAGGACCTTCATCACTTCATGCACCAGCTGTGCCATGTCGAAGGTAAACGCCACGATTTCCCTGGGGCGGGCATAGTCAATGATCTGGTTGACGATCCGATCCAGCCGTTTGGTTTCCTGGAGAATGACCGCCAGGTCCGGCCGCCGAGGATCAGCCGCATCGGTGTCGTCGAGCAGCAGCGAGGTGGTTGAGCCGATGCCGACAAGGGGGTTCCGGATCTCATGCGCAATGCCCGCCGCCACCTGTCCGAGAGTCGCCAGACGCTCGGCCCGGCGCAGGCGGGTTTGCATGAAGTCGAGCGCGGTAATGTCCACGTTGAATCCCTGATACATGACGACCTGTCCGGACTGATCACGAATCGGGATACGCCGGCTCAGAACTTTGCGGATCGTACCGTCTGCATGGAGAAACCGGAACACGGTTTCGTAGGGTTCTCCTTCCACCACCGCCTGGGCGAATTCCGCAATGACCCGGTCCCGATCCTCCGGGTGAATGGCACGCCGCACCGCATCGGGATCTTTTTCTTCCGTCGAATTCAGTCCGGCAAGCAAACTATTGTAGCGATTGCTGAAGACCAGCGTCATCCCTTTGGTGGTGAAGATGCCGAACGGAGCATGGTCGACGATGCTCCGATACTTGGCTTCCGACCCGGCCAGGTCCTGATTGAGCTGGCGCAAGTTGCCCTCCGATTGTTGCAGGGCCTCAATGTGAGAATGGATGGCCGTACTCATGGCGTGCATGACCCGCGCCAGATTGCCGATTTCATCCGTCCTCGTCATGACGGGAACCTGCGGGATCGGGTTGCGGTCTGAGGTGACCACTGCCGTGGCCAGGCGGGCCAGCGGGGTGGTGATGGAATGGGCGATCAGGTGCAACGCCGCCACCATGCAGATCAAGGAAAAGAGTCCGCCGCCCAGGATGGTCATCAGCATCGTGTCGCGGTCCTGCGCGATCTTCGCCAGCTTGGTATTCAGCGCAGTCTGCGTGAGATGTTCGAATCGGCCCATGTCCTGGCGGATCTTCAACATCAGCGCCCGGCCTTTGCCCTCCTCGATATACTCCCGCGCTTCGTTGGGGTGCTCGGCCTTCACGGCATCGATGAGCACTTCCTTCTCACTGATGAACTGTTTGACCAATTGCTGCACAGAAGTAATGATCGCCCGTTGATCGTCCTGTTGCGACACCTGGGCTTCCAACGTGCGGCCGATGTTCAGGACGTGGTCCTGCGCCGTGCGGTAGGGGAAGAGGTAATGCTCCTGGCTCGTCAGCACAAAGCCCCGGAACCCCGTTTCCAGATCGACCACCAGGCGAAGGTATTCCGAGGCCAGCCGTTGGGAATAGTAGATGTCGTTTAATTGACCTTCGTCGTCGGAAAAGGTCGTGACGCTACGATAGGTCAAAATGCTGAGCAGCAGAACGGTGAGCGCAGGAATCACCGACGCAAGGAATAACTTGCGGGCGATGGGTAGATTGCTTAACAGATCACTCAAGGCAGATCTCAGTCTCCGTCGCTATCGTAGTCTGCACTCCCACCACTGTGCAACTTTGCAGCCTGATTGTCGTCCTGAGTGGGCGCTCACGCCGGTGACCCTTCTTATCGCCTGCGGTTGTTGTTTCACTCCTTCCTGCAGCGTTCAAACTGCCGCCGCCCAGAGGAATGAGCGATTTCGCACCGTGCGCCCGTGCGATCCCGCCCGTCTCCACGCTGGTTTCACGCGTCATGCGATTGCGCGAACGGCTGCCCTGGCAGATGCGGCACGTCACCATTCGTTGTCGTGGCGATGGCGTGAACGGGCTGTTCTAGATGAGGCATGCGCCTTGCTCAGGTCGACTATCGTCAAGTCTCGGTGACCGGGTCGGTGAATCGCGGAGTGCGCGGAATGGCAGACCGAACAAGGAGGAGACAATGGACTATGTGAAGCCGTACGGCGTCGTCGACAGCATGTTGGCCGGTGGCGCACTGAAGCTGAGTTTACCCCCGCGCCAACTTGTGCTGCGTGGCATGTTGGCCGGTGCCTATCTCGGGATCGGGACCAGCATGGCCGTGACGGTGGCCGTCGAAACCGGTTATTGGATCCTCGGCAGTCTGGTCTTTCCGTTCGGATTGGCCTTGGCCATTCTGCTCGGCGCGGAGATCATCACCGGCAGCTTCGCGTTATTGCCTGTCGCGGCGGCACACGGTCAAAAGAACGCCGGACTCTCCCGTGTCTTCGCTAATTGGGGATGGGTGTTCCTCGGCAATCTCCTCGGCAGCGTGCTGTATGCGACGTTGTTCGCGATTGCGCTGACGACGGGGGGCGATGCGCCCATCAATGCGGTCGGCAATAAGTTGATCGCCATCGCGCAGGCGAAAACGACTTACTACGCGTCGCACGGCTCCGCGGGTCTTCTGGCGGCATTTACCAAGGGCATGTTGTGCAACTGGATGGTCAGTCTCGCCGTGGTTGCAGCCTATATGTCGACATCGTTGTCCGGCAAGTTTGTCGCGATCTGGGGTCCGACGCTCTTGTTCTTCTCTCAGGGTTTTGAACATGCCGTGGTCAACATGTTCCTGATGCCGGTGGGCATGATGCTCGGCGCGGATGTGAGCCTTTCCACCTGGTGGCTCTGGAATCAGATTCCCGTCACGCTGGGTAATCTGGTCGGTGGCATGCTGTTTACGGGATTGGCGATTTATGCGGCGCATCACGCGACCGCGCCGGCTGCCGCCGCAGCTCAGGCGCCGGCTCAGCCTCTGACTGCCCGCGGCGAGCAGGCGGGATATTCCCCGTCGTATTAGAAGTGAGGAAACGTCGTCATGGCTGCGGTGTATCTCAGGCGATTACATGGATGGCGATTCGTGCTCTTCAATGCCGTCCTCGGCTTGTCGCACATCGTCGTCTTGTTCAACGCCGGCTCCTACATCGCGCTGTTGCCGCATGTCTCAGGGGATCTCGGCGGGGTGCTGCCGAGTTTTCTGACCTGGGCGCAAACCGATTTCATGGTCGGGCTGGCATTGGGCTTTCCGCTCGCGCGGTACCTGTCGGGACGGATCGGCGACTACCGTCTCCTGATCGGCGCGTTCATGGTGTATAGCGTCGCCTCCTATCTGTGCGGCGATAGTCGAACGCTCGCTCAATTCGTTCCTGCCCGTATCGTCCAAGGCATCGCCGGTGGCATCACCTTGCCGATTGCCCAATCCATGCTTCTCAACGAATACCCCAAACGGCTCAAGGCCGTGGCTCTGACCGTCTGGGGGCTGTTCAGCATCACACCCTTTACCATCGGCATGCCGGTGGGCGGCTACATCGCCTACATGCTCGGGTGGCGCTTCCTGTTTTATCTGGATTTCGTGCTGACGCTGGTGATTGTCGGCACGTTGGGTGCTCTGTTGTACGGCCGCGGCTTCCGTCGACGGTATGCTCGCTTCGACCTGGTCGG
>CAADGJ010000140.1 GCA_900696505.1 uncultured Nitrosospira sp. | reverse complement strand
TGAGGAGGAGGCCGATCATCGCGCATAGCGCCATGACCGACATCAACTTCGTGCGGGTTACAGAGCCCATGGGTTACCTCCTTGATACATCGCGTATGTGAACAACAAAGTCAAAAGCCTTATCTCCTAGCACCTACTTACGAAGGAGATACCAAAAGTCCAACCCTTGCGCATCCATCAAAAAGTGATCAACGGCGGCAAAAAACGAGACGCAGATCAAGATCGATACGACGAAGTACACAATTGTTTGGCCCATCACAAACCCCCTTCAACTTGATAAACATTTTCTAAGGCCGGGATCAGGATCAGCAAGGACACTGGATCCCTCCGAACCAGTAAAAAAACCAGAGGCTCACTGCCAGGGTGATGTAGAAAATCATTTTGCCGATCTTAACTGAGACGTCGTCCTGAGCAGCTTCCATCTTGATTCCCCCAACGGTTTAAGTACGTATTTTAAATTGACACACCAACTATGCTGTGTTAATCAAAATCCCTCACCCAACTGATTTTTAAAGGGATTTTTATGGCAAAAAACTCAAAAGTGTTCGACATTATAGTTTTGGCCGGTATGGTTGTCAATATCATTTTGGCCGTGTTTCTGATCCTCTACTACTTTGATTTTCTATGATTTTCCCGTCGTTCACGCCCCCAGACAAAGGGGCATTACCCGCCTTTGATTGAGCGCACCGGAACCCAATCGTTTCATCTCGAAAGTCCGCCATCATTTTGCTACGAGCGGTGATACGCAGGTCAGATCCTGAACTCGTGTATCCCGCTCCCCTCAGAACCTTGTAGGTTCCATATTCAGGACTTTCGGGATTTCGTTCCGCCGCCGCAGCATACGCCCCCTCAAGGTACCAATCCTCTACCCATTCCATCACGTTCCCGGCCCCATCCATCACTCCATAAGGACTGGCATCACTTCGTACTCGTCCTACCGGGGCCGTCACCTCGAAACCATCGTTAATGCGGCCCCAATTCGCACCGCCCGGCATCTCCACGTTTCCCCAGGGCCACAGGCGACCATCGGTACCCCGCATGGCTTTTTCCCACTCTGCTTCGGTCGGCAACCGCCGGCCTCGCCACTCGCAGTAGGCTTTGGCATCTTCCCAGGAGACATAGACCGCAGGCTGATTCACCCCTTTCATACGCCCAGTATTTTTCGCATATCGCGATGGAGGCCCTGACTTGCGATGGCCCGTCGCCTTCACAAAGGCCGCATACTGCGCATTCGTGACCTCGTATCGATCGATAAAGAACTCGTCCAGATAGATCTTCCGTTCGGGCTGCTCATCGAAGCCCCCCTGACTCGTCCCTCGGATGAACGGTCCCGCAGGAATACGGACGAGTTCCTCTTCCAAAGGTTGATCGGGGATAGAGGAATCTGAGGCGCTGCCCTGAGAATCCTCTTCTGAGTGCTGAACCTCGGACTCCAATGGAGTGGAAATCGTTCCACGGAGAATGGCGATGATAGGCAAACTGGCGGCGAAAAGCACCGCAAGGAGAAACACCACTTTGAAACGTGTTTCCAGCATGGTCCGACTGATTATTTCACTGCCGTGTCGGCATCCACGTCTTTCGCGCAACGAAACCCGACCGTGATATCATGGCGCCACGGTTTCGCCTGAAACCGCTTGGATGCACGGACATTCCGTTTCGTTTCTCTCCACGAACCGCCACGTATAATTCGCTGCTCGCCCTGATCCGGTCCTTTCGGATCTCGATATGGGGAGGCGCGGTAAAAATTTTCGTCATAGGCATCCGCCACCCATTCACCGACATTGCCTGTCATATCGTAAATGCCATACGGGCTGCGCCCCGATTCGAATGATCCTGGAGGGGCCAAATAACGAAATCCGTCTTCCGCTCCGTCGATGTTGGCATAGCCGGAAATAAACTCCTCACCCCAGGCGTATCGGCGCTTCCCTTCCCCGCGAGCGGCCTTTTCCCATTCCGCCTCAGTGGGCAATCGCTTACCAGCCCATTTGCAATAGGCCTCCGCATCATCCCACGTCACGGCTATGGCGGGATATTCTGGCTTCAGCAACTTGGCAGGATCGTCTTCAAACACCTCGATCTTTCGTTTTACGCGTCTTGTCATCTTCAGAAACCGATCATAGGAATCTTGTGTCACTTCGTGTTTATCCAGAAAGTAGGTCTTCAAATAGACTTGATGCTCGGGTTTTTCATCCGGATCACTGTCATTATCACGGCTGCCCATCACAAACGGGCCCTCAGAGATTTGCACCATTTCTCGCCCATCATCCCCGATAAACGTCTTGTACATAGAAAAGTCCTGCGCCAGGGGCGCAGCGACGGGCTTGGCTTCGGTCGCGATGGAGAGGGCTAGCTGACGCATTTGCTTGGCCTTGTAGGATTCATAGACCAATCCCCCAATCATCAAAATGAACGATCCGAACACGAAAATAATCGACCCGATGAGTACGCCTCGATTTTCCATCGCCTTACTCGCACCTCATAATTTGGTCACTGCGGAGTGAGTTGCGTCTGCCTCACTCTCCTCTAACTGCGCGGCTTTTCTGGCCGCTCGCACATCCAGCAACATCGAAATCTGTACGCCAAGAAATCCGCCCATCGCCGCGCCCGCCCCGGCCCCAAACGAAACCTTTTCAACTCCGGCGATCAACCAGGCAAGCAACCCTCCCAAGACGGTGCCGACCAATATACTGACGAGGAATCTGCGTCCACCCAGATAGCCAACCACCGCCCCGAGAGCGAGTCCAAGCCCAGCGGTCACGGGAATGGAGGAGGCACCAAGAAACGAGCCGATCAAGGCGCCGACCGTCGCCATGACCACAATGCCCAAGACTACATCAAACCATGTATTGGCCGTGGGTCGGTCCATACGCTGCGCGTCCTCAGTCAGATGTCCCTGTTCTACTTGGCCGGCCCGACCGTCACCGCGCCGAAATCAATCTCCACGCCGGGGCCGGCAAATAATGAAATTCCCCAAGCCTTGTCAGCCGGCTCATGCTTATGAATACGTTTGAAGTCTTCATACACATTGACCCGCTCTTCGACCCACTCCCCTACAGGCACCACTCCACTCTGCACGACCAATTCCGAACCGCTGAACATGCCGCCTTCGACGAACGTCCCCACCGGCTTGCCAGCGCTCCAGATGTATTTCGTAAAGACAGGAATGAACATCAGGTCGGTATCCAACGAGGCATACAGCGCTGCAACCGGCTCTGAATTACTCGGCGCCTTGTGAAGGCGCCATCGCCAAGTCAGGACTGGATACACCTTCGGGTCCCAGTCGATTTTGCGTTTTTTTATTCGCTGCCCCGCATCTTTCGCCGCAAGAAACTTTTTCCCCTCTTCGGACTGTAACTTGTATGCGTCCCGCCCTTTGGCCTGGCTGCGCTGATTTTCATGTTGCCAATCGACAGGAAACCCATCCTGGTCTGCAGACTGAAAATCTTCCAGCACCATCACGCCTGTCTCCGCTGCAGAAGCAGGCGCAGCTCCTCCGAGAATCGAACACAATGCAATACCGCTCAGCAGCCCTAAGGCACCCACTAATTTCCTCATACCCATTACGGCACTCCCTGATGAACCTTGTCTAGCCTTCATGCGAAGGAGATGGCAAAAACCCCGCCTCTTTCTCCGCGCTTACATCTTCATGCATCACCGGCTGCTGCCCTCGCTGACACACCCAAAACAAAAAGAACACCGCGCCCCAAAAGAGCACCATGTTGATCGTCACCATCTTCGCCGCAAAACCCAACGTGGGAGTAAAGGCCCAAGGAGACGTGTCCGGCATCAATTCGTTGACATGCCAGGCCAATCTGCCGGAGGAACGAATGTACCCCATGAGCCCCATCACCCAGGTGAATGCCGCCGCCAGGCCGAACAGGCCAACCATCCCTCGCACTGAAATCTGCCCCCACTGCACCGGACCGTGGATGGTTGCGCCTTGCAGCATGCGCCGGTTGAGCAACAATCCCAGCGTGACCACTAGCAGCGTTGTGACTGCTTGAGGACCAGACAATCCCACTCGAAGACTCGCCGGCAGATAAAACCCATAGATCGACAATCCGATGATGTGCGCTACCCCCAGGCCGAACAGCGCCCCCAGAATGACATTCCCCGCCCTGGCCCACGAAATGGTCATCGTTCGATTCGCACGACGGTAATAGATGTAACTCAACGCCGTGATGCAGATCATCACGTTGACCGCGCCGTTTTTCGAGGACATCACCCCGTAATTCCCGATCACCGGGTGTTGCGCGCCACCCATAGCTTTGACTTCCGTGCCGGTCATCAACAACGTGTGCGGAGTCAGCCAGATAAATAAACATCCCGTCAACGCCAATAACAGATATTGATAATAGGGCTGATAGCGCTCACCGCCCCGAATGCGTCCCATGCTCTGCCACAGGTAATAATTCACGCCCAGAAAGAGAGCGCCGATCAACAGCGCCTGCACCACGAAGAGCCAGGTCAGTAGCCCACCCATCATGGTGACGCCCATGCTCTGGCTGTAGGCGTAGACAGAACGCATCAGCCAATAGCCCGCGAAGGGCATGGGTAGTAACGCGCAGACCGTGACAAATAGAAACACGTAGCCGACCCAATCGTAGTACGCCCGCTCCTCCTGACTCTTCCCGGAAAAAAACCGGTAACAGGCATAGGCCAGCACCACCGCACCACCCGACATGATGTCCGCGAGGAACCGATGAAGATTGAGCGGATTCCAGAGGGCAGAGCGAAGTAAGTGCCACGGGTTGCCAAGATATCGTCCCTGCCCGTCGACACCAGAGGGCGCCATCATAAACGCAGACCAGGAATTCGCCAGCAGCAGTAATGACGTCCCGCACACCACCGCGAGCAGGCCGATCGAAAGATGAACCCATTTCGTTCCAGGCGCTGCCATTCGTTCCCAGCTGTAGTAGTAGGCGATGGTCAGGAAGGTGGTGCCGACAAAGACCAAGGCATACAGCGGCATCATGCCCTTGAAGGTGCCGCCCATGTACTGCATGAAGCTGGGATACAGCGTGATGAACATCGTCAGCATCAGACTCCCCACCGCGGCGGTGACGGAGAGTGCCAGCAGGGCCACCTTCAGCAGATCCTGGGCCAGACCGTCATAACGCAACGCCATCGCGGGATTTCTCGCGACTAATCCCAAAAACTCCAAGAGGACGCAAAAGACCGGCAGGGCCAACACGAAGCCGCCGAAGTAGGTATGCTGTTGAATGATAAACCACATCAACAACCGGCTATCCATTGAGCCGACCTGCGGATAGTGGTTGTCATTGGCCGTCGGGGCAGAAGGGCCGCTGGGAGTGCCTGGCGTATGGAAATACACATCGTTCGACGGGTCCGCCGCCATGATAGACGGAGGACTCAGCACGATGAGACTGGCCACTGACAGCAGCCCGCCAACCAAGAGAAGGATCACGAATGAAAACGAACGACGTGTAGTCATGACGACACTCTCTGGCTGCTCTTCTCGAAGACAGCCGCAGATTCACTCAAGGCTGATCCCACAATGGCTTCGCGAGACTTGCCCAGAATGCCCATCACGAACGGGCAACGCAGCAAGGCGCTCGGCACGCCACCGGGCTGACGACTTTCGATTTCTCGCCGATATCCCAAGTAGTAGCAATATAACGGCATGACACCACCGACGAGGGCGGCCACGCCGGCAAACAATACTATGGAGTTCATCGGCTGCTTCAGGACGTAGAGGCAGCCCCCGACCAATACCAGATAATAAGTCGCAGCAAAGGCCAATCCTGGCCACCACCAGAATTTCATCAATTCACCCCAGCTCGTGGCAGCCAGTCTGGAGGTGAGGGTGACTTGGTCTCCTTGACCGGCAAAATACGCCAAGAGACCCACCGTGCCCGCCGCCAAGGTAACAAGCCCGCCTTGGGCCAACACCGCGAAGTCGCCACTGACAACCATCGCCGCCAGCGCAGAAAGGACCACACCTCCGAGGACACCTGCTGTGACCCAGGTCAAGAGCGCCTGATCGAATCGTTGCAGCAAATTCCGTAACGCCGCACCATCGGGAAAGGTGATGAACGGTCGCCCACAGGCCTCAAGCCACCGGACATAGCCGATTTCAAATGCATCCCGCGCGACGGCCGTACTGGGAATAATAAGCGCCATCATAGCCGGCCCATCCGGGTGCTTGGCGTAGTCGTACCCCACAAGCCACAACAGAGCCAAGACCAGCAGTGATAACTGGATTCCGTACACAAACCCGATCCACCCAAGAACCCATCCGATACGCTGCCATCCATCCGCTGTGACAAGCTGCCGAAATGGCACTCCTCGCCCGACTCGATAGGCACACAGCGCCGTCGCCATGGACCCCAGCCCGGAAAGCACCAGCAATGTGAGGGGATCAGCGAGAGAGAAGCCCTGCTTGGCCGCCCGATAAACCGCAAAAGCCGCTAATCCGGGGACAAACATAACGAGACGCTTACGTTTGCGAACCGAATCTTCTGTGACGGCCAGTGTCAAACTCGGAAGCACGCGTAGAGCCAACCGATGCAACATAGTGTCATCCACCCGAATCAAGAGAGCCAGTCACGGGAGGGACACCTGGTGACCTCCTGCACACCGCCTCAACACCTACTACTACGCTCGCTGTGCGGCCATGCCGAAATATCGCGCCTTGACCTCTTCCATCAACGCGACACTGACCGAACGCTCACCCCGATCCACAGCCGTCCGCTCGCGTTCAATACGCGCCATGGCACGCACGGGTGCCGGCACGTTGGCAAGCCGCTGCTCGGCGTCCGCATCCCAGGCGACGACATCGCCGGTCAGAGCCTGATCGATCAACTCGTACGTGATGACCCGGTGCCGCCTGGATCTGGCAAACCCTTCTACCAACTCACGGAGCGCCGGCGCCGCATAGGGTGGAACACGATCCAGGCGATGCTTGGCATCGTCCGACCACATCAACCGATCAACAAGTCCATCCACCTGCCCAGCGGGCATATCGATTCCGACCAGCCATCGGCAGGGACGACATTCCGTGCGGACGAACCAGGTCGCGTCGCCCTCATGCGACAGCCGTTCCTCGATACCCTCTGTGTGCATCCACCCGCCGCATCCGCACACAAGCATAAGACGTTCAGCCTTTCAGCCGTTCCCGATCGCTAACCGATTTTGCCAGGGTACAAAATATACAACATGGCGTACGTAAACGTTCCTGTCAGGAACAAGATGCAGTAAACAATCATCGTAAACCGGCCCAGCGCCCGGTGACGCTGA
>CAADGJ010000139.1 GCA_900696505.1 uncultured Nitrosospira sp. | reverse complement strand
GTTTCGTAATAATCGCGTTTTGCCACGGAAGAGGGTTACCCGTTCTAAGTGCAACAGGACCAAGCCTCACCGTCCGTGAAGCCTGGTCCTGCCTGCAGTGAGGAGCTTACTTCTTATCCTTATCGACTTCTTCGAATTCCGCGTCCACGACCTTTTCGTCGGTCTTGGCCTGCGCCCCACCATCTCCGGCTGAAGCGCCGGCATCGGTAGGACCAGCGGAAGCTGAAGCCTTTTTGTACATTTCTTCGGCCAGTTTATGGGAGGCCGTGGTCAATGCTTGCGTGGCCGATTCGATGGCGGCGGGATCATCTCCTTCCATCGCCTTACGGAGGCCGGCAATGGCTTCGGTGATCTTGGTCTTGTCGTCTTCGCCAATCTTATCGCCATGTTCAGTCAGGTTCTTCTCGGTGCTGTAGAGCAGAGAATCTGCCTGATTGCGGGCTTCAGCGACCCGACGGCGTTTCTTGTCTTCTTCAGTATGGGACTGCGCGTCCTTGACCAGCTTGTCCACTTCCTCTTTGCTGAGTCCGCTGGACGCCGTGATCTTGATGGACTGCTCTTTCTGCGTCGCCAGATCTTTGGCGGCGACGTGGACGATGCCGTTGGCATCGATATCGAAGGAGACTTCCACCTGCGGCATGCCGCGTGGGGCCGGGGGAATGCCGACGAGGTCAAACTGCCCCAGCAGCTTGTTGTCATTGGCCATCTCACGTTCGCCCTGGAAGACCCGGATCGTTACGGCGGTTTGATTGTCGGCCGCCGTTGAGAACACCTGGCTCTTCTTTGTCGGAATCGTCGTATTCCGCTCGATCAGTTTGGTAAAGACGCCGCCGAGGGTTTCGATGCCAAGGGACAACGGAGTCACGTCGAGCAGCAGCACATCCTTGACTTCGCCCTTCAGCACGCCGCCTTGAACACCGGCGCCGATGGCCACGACTTCATCCGGGTTCACACCGCGGTGGGGTTCTTTCCCGAAAAAGTCCTTCACGACCTGAATGACTTTCGGCATACGGGTCATGCCGCCCACCAGGACGACTTCCTGGATATCCTTCGCGCTCACTCCCGCATCAGCCAACGCCTTGCGGCAGGGTTCGATGGTCTTCTGAATGAGATCGTCAACCAGCTGCTCCAATTTCGCGCGGGTCAGCTTGGTCACCATGTGTTTCGGGCCGCTGGCGTCTGCCGTGATGAACGGCAGATTGATTTCGCTTTCCTGAGAGGAGGACAGTTCGATCTTCGCCCGCTCGGCCGCTTCCTTCAAGCGTTGGAGTGCCATGCGGTCCTTGCGGAGGTCGATGCCCTGATCCTTCTTAAATTCTTCGACGAGCCAGTCCATCACGCGTTCATCGAAATCGTCGCCACCGAGGTAGGTGTCGCCGTTCGTGGACTTCACTTCAAACACGCCATCGCCGATCTCGAGCACGGACACGTCGAAGGTGCCGCCACCCAAGTCGTACACGGCGATGCGTTCATCTTTTTTCTTATCGAGACCGTAGGCGAGCGAGGCCGCCGTCGGTTCGTTGATGATGCGGAGGACGTTCAATCCGGCGATTTGCCCGGCGTCCTTGGTCGCCTGGCGTTGGCTGTCATCAAAATAGGCGGGAACCGTCACCACGGCTTCCGTGACCTTTTCGCCCAGATAGTCTTCAGCCGTCTGCCGCATCTTCTGCAGGATCATGGCCGAGACTTCCGGCGGGCTGTACCGTTTGCCCCGTAACTCGACGTGGGCGTCGCCATTGTCTGCCTCCACGACCTTGTAGGGCAGGCGCTTCATGGCTTCCTGGACTTCCTTGCTCTTGAATTTGCGTCCCATCAACCGCTTCACGGAGAAGATGGTGTTCTCAGGATTCGTGATGGCTTGCCGTTTGGCGATTTGTCCCACCAAGCGCTCATTCTTATCCGTGATACCCACCACTGACGGAGTGGTCCGACTTCCTTCCGCATTCGCGATGACAACCGGGTCTCCACCGCTCATGATGGCGACGCAGGAGTTCGTCGTGCCGAGGTCGATTCCAATAACTTTGCCCATGGGTTGGCTCCTTCGCAAAAAATATCAATACGTGAACGATCGTGTCAGCTGTGCTCGCGAAACAAGTTGCGTACGTACCGTCTTAATTCGCCGCCCCGGTCGATACGGTGACCATGGCTGCCCGGAGGATGCGATCTTGGAGGAGATATCCTTTTTGATACTCTTCCACAACGTGATTTTCAGGAATCGTGTCCGACGGCACTTGCGCGACTGCCTGTTGGGTAGCCGGATCGAACACCTGGCCCACACTCTCCACCGCTTTGACGCCGAACTTTGATAGGGCACCCACGAGTTGCTTGAGTGTCAACTCGACGCCTTCCGTGAGGGCATCCACAGAGCCCGCCCCTTTGGCGGATTTGATGGCTCGTTCTAAGTTATCGACGACGGGGAGAAGCTCTTTCAGAATTTGTTCGTTGCCGAATTTGATTTGCTCGCGTTGGTCGCGTTGGGCCAGCCGCTTATAATTGTCGAATTCGGCTGCCAGTCGCAGATACTTTTCGTGAGCGGCTTTGCACTCCTCGGCTTTCGCATCCAGCGCCTGCTGCAATTCGCTTGCACCGTCAATCGTCGCAGAGGAGGGTTCGTCTGAACTATCTAAGTTGTCGATACTGTGAACGTTCTTCTCGTCTTCAGACATTGATTGCACCTTTTCTGGTGAGTGAGATAGCCACCGGAGGATGGAAGTCAACGGGGAATGAAAAGAAATAGTCGTTTTTTCGAGTCTCTCAGCGTTCGCGGGATGGAATGTTGTGACAGCACCCGTCGGAAAGGCGCCTAAGCGAGGCGATTCCGGCGGTACAGCAGTTCCAAGCCTTCGAGGGTGAGGAAGGGAAGGACTTCCTGGATCGTTTCAGTCTCCTGTGCAATGACGGTCGCCAGACCGCCGGTGGCGACGACTCGAGAGGTGCGGCCAAGTTCCCGTTCCATGCGTCGGACAATGCCATCGACCAGTCCCACATAGCCGAACAGGAGGCCGCTTTGAATGCCCCCGATCGTATCTTTGCCGATGACGGTTTTGGGCCTGATGATTTCGACTTTGGGCAGTTTCGCGGTGCGGGCAAACAGGGCGTCGGCTGAAATGCCGAGACCCGGTGCGATAACGCCGCCGAGGTACTCCGCCGATTTGGTTACGGCGCAGAACGTCGTGGCGGTGCCGAAGTCAACGATAATGACATCCGAGTGATAGCGCGCATAAGCCGCGGCGGCGTTGACGATACGGTCGCTGCCGATTTCTTTGGGGTTCGCGTAGCGCAGCGTCAAGCCGGATTCAGTCTCGGGCCCTACGATGACGGCGGTGCGATGAAAATACTCCTGCACCACGGAATCGAAGGTGGCGGTGAGCGCAGGGACGACACTGGAGAGGATACAACCGGTGATCTGGTCCGGGGTAAAGCCCGCGTTTTGGAGCAGATTCAGCAGCAGGATGCCGTATTCATTGTCGGTACGTCTGGATTCGGTGGCCATGCGCCAATGCCCGCGCAGGGTCGAGCCTTCGAACAGGCCGCAGACTACATTTGTGTTGCCGATGTCGATTGCCAACAGCATCGTGCCTTCACTCTACCCCAAGCCGTAGCAGGATTTCACCCCCGCAGATGGACAACCTCGGCGCTCCGGACTTCTAACAATGTCGAAGGAAGGGACGGGGACTCGTTCGATGTCACCCGCAGGCGGAGGCAGCCATCAGGGCCGATGGACTCGGCGATTCCTTGAACCATCCCCTTTTCTTCGAGGGTGACCCGGACGGTTTGGCCCACGGTCGAGCAGCGTTGGGTAAATTCATCGATCATCCCCGCGGGACCCTCGAGAAACAGCCGATCCAGTCGTTGTTCCAGTCGAAACAGCAGGTCAGCCAGAATGGCCACGCGATCAAATTCATGACCGGCTTCTGCGGCCAGGGTGGTTGCACCTTGTTGAAGATCTTCAGGAAAGGTGCTGAGCGGCGCATTAATGTTCAAACCGATGCCGATAATGATGGCCATCGTTCGATCTGGCGTGGTGGTTTGCTCGCACAGGATGCCGCCGACCTTCTTGTCGTGGATGAGCAGATCATTCGGCCATTTCACGGAAACCGGAAGCCCTGTCTGTTGAGAGAGGCAGTCGGCTCCCGCGAGGGCGGATAACAGCGGAATCCAGGTCAGCCAGGGTGTTGTGCCTGTGGCGACAGGTCGAGGTACCACGACGACCGAGAGATACAGATTCCCCTGCGGCGGTGAATGCCAGGTTCGTCCCCGACGTCCTCGTCCGGCCGTCTGGCAATCAGCAAGAATGACCATTCCATGAGGGGCGGGCTGTGTCGCCGATTGTTGCAGGGATGCGAGAGCATCGGCGTTGGTGGACGCGGTCGAGGCTGAATAGCGCAACGGTCTGCCGAACGCGTGGGTGCGCAGGGAGGCTTGGAGGCGATCAATGTCGAAAGGAGGGGAGATCGGCGAATCGCTAACGGGACCGCCCACGGCGTCCTCGCTGTGCTGAGAGATCCATGCTGAGGTTGGCTGCGGGCGCGGAATGGGTCAAGGCGCCGACCGAAATGAAATCTGCACCGGCCTGGGCCACGGCGGCGACCGTTTGCAGGGTCATTCCACCAGACACTTCGACCAAGGCGCGCTGTTTGATGAGCGCCACGGCCTGTCGCACCTGGGCAGGCGACATATTGTCGAGCAGAATGATATCGGCTTTCCCCGCTAAGGCTTCTTTCACTTCCTGCATGGTTTTGGCTTCCACCTCGATACGAAGGCCATGAGGTGCACCGGCTCGCGCGAGGCGACAGGCTCCTGCCACATCAATGCCGGTCGAGCGCAAAACGGCGAGGTGGTTGTCCTTGATGAGCACACCGTCGCCCAGAGAAAATCGATGATTCTTGCCGCCTCCCAGCTGGACCGCCCATTTCTCGAGGGCCCGTAATCCTGGCGTGGTCTTGCGAGTATCGAGGATTCTGGTTGGATAGCCACGCACTGCGGCACAAAACTGGGCGGTGAGCGTAGCGATGCCTGAGAGTTGTTGAAGGAAATTAACGGCTACCCGTTCGGCCATCAGCAACGAACGTACATCGCCTTGAACCGTCATTACCGTGGCGCCTGATTTTACGGCGCGGCCATCCTTGACGGCTTTGGTGGTGCGCACCGACGGGTCTACAGCGAGGAACACTTCCAGGGCTACGGCCACACCTGCCACGGTCATTGGTTGATGGGCTACGATGGTCGCAGTGGCGCGAAGTGGTGCAGGAAACAACGCACTGGTGGTGACGTCGCCATGGGAGAGATCTTCGGCGAGCGCCTGTTGCACGGCGTTGAGGATCGTCTGGGGGCTAGGGGTGCTCAATACGTTTTCGTTCCAAGGTATAGAGCTTGATCTGGTCCAGCGCCTGCTGAAAAAGTTGAATCATGTGAGATTCGCGCTGAAGCCGCTCGCGGTGTTCGGTCAGTACGTCAGGTGGCGCCTTGGCCACAAAATCGGGATTGCCCAGTTTTTGCTGCGTGCGGTCGACTTCTTTTTGAAGCAACTTGATTTGTTTCTGAACATTTTCTTCGGCTTTTCCAAGTTCCGCATCTTCCATCGAGGTCCGCACTTGGATAGAGCCGCTCGTCAGGATCAGAAGACCTCCTGGATTGCTGACTTCGAACGTCTTGGCAATCCAGAGATTGTCTACGTTCTCCATGTATTCGATCAGGTCTTTATGTTTCTCAAGGATGGACGCAATCGCTTCTGTCTTGCCGTGCACTTTGAAGTGCAGACGTTTCCCTGCAGGGTATCCGAGAATCGCCCGCTCCTGGTTCATCAGGGCGCGACATTCTTCCAGCAGTGCGAACCCTTGTTCGACTTCTGCTGACTCCCAATCCTTTCTCGTGGTCGGGAAGGACGTGCGCACGATGCTGGTTCCTTCATGCGGCAGGGTCTGCCAGATTTCTTCGGTAATGAACGGCATGAACGGATGCAGCAATCGCATCATGGTTTCGTACGTCTCGGCCAATGTTTGCCGAGTACTCTTCGCCTGTTCGGAGTTCGCATCCTTGAGCGCGGGCTTCACCATCTCGATGTACTTGTCGCAGTACTCGTGCCAGATGAATTGATAGACTGCACTGGAGGCGCGATCGAACCGATACTGCTCCAATTCCTGGGTGACCGTGCCGATGGCGGTATTCAGGCGACTCAGAATCCAGCGGTCTGGAAACGATCGTTGTGCCGGCGCGACGTCGGTGCGTTCGCCGTCCAGGTGCATGAGCAGAAACCGTGCGGCGTTCCAGATTTTGTTCGTAAAGTTGCGATAGCCCTCGATGCGTTCTTCGGCCAGTTTCACATCGCGCCCGGGGGAGGCCATGGCTGCCAGGGTAAAGCGCAGCGCATCGGTGCCATACTGCTCCATCACCTGCAGCGGATCGATGACGTTGCCCTTCGACTTGCTCATCTTCTGCCCTTCGGCATCGCGGACGAGCGCGTGGATGTAGACGTCGCGGAACGGCACATCGCCCATGAATTTCAACCCCATCATGATCATGCGGGCGACCCAAAAGAACAGAATGTCGAGCCCGGTCACGAGGGTAGAGGTCGGATAGAAGGCTTTCAATTCGGGCGTCTGCTTGGGCCATCCCAGCGTCGAAAACGGCCAGAGGGCAGAGGAGAACCAGGTGTCCAGGACATCGGGATCTTGCACGAGCGCGTCGCGGTGGCCCAGCGGACAGGAGTCCGGTTTGGTCTTCGCCACGATCGCCGCCGCATCCGACGGTATGAGCGGGGCGCCATCGGAACTTCGCCGTAAAAACGGAGTGCCGGAACAGGTTTCGCAATACCAGGCGGGGATCTGATGGCCCCACCAGATCTGCCGCGAAACGCACCAGTCCTTGATGTCCCGCATCCAGCCCAGATAGTTGTTTTTCCAGGCTTCAGGGATAATTCGGACGCGACCGTCTTCGACGACCTGAATCGCCGGTTCGGCCAGCGGCTTGATCTTGACGAACCACTGGTCTGACAAGAACGGTTCAACCACGGTCTTGCAGCGATAACATTTGCCGAGTGCCATCTTGTGGGGCTCGGATTTTTCCAGAAATCCCTGATCGGTGAGGAATTGTTCGATCTTCGGGCGAGCCTTCGCGACAGGAAGATTCTCGACTGCCTCTGCGACGGCGGGATCGGCCAAAGAGCCGCCCAATCGAAGGTGGGCGTGGAGATCGAGGATCTTGATCCGTTTCAGTCCGTGCCGCTCTCCCGCTTCAAAATCGTTGAAGTCGTGGGCAGGCGTGATCTTGACGGCGCCGGTGCCGAATTCCCGATCGACCAGGATCGAATCGCCCACGATGGGGATTGCGCGGCCCGTCAATGGTAACCGGACGTGCTTGCCGATCAAGTGGCGGAAACGGTCGTCTTCCGGGTGCACAGCCACCGCCGTGTCGCCGAACAAGGTTTCCGGGCGCGTGGTCGCCACAAGGAGAAACTGTGTCGGATCATCCACCAGGTGATAGCGGATCGTGTACAGCTTCCCGGTCGCGTCTTCGTGTTCGACTTCGATGTCGGACAAGGCGGTCAGACATCGCGGGCACCAGTTAATTAACCGCTCACCGCGATAAAGAAGTCCATCCTGATGCAAGCGAACAAAGACTTCGCGGACCGCTTCGGAGAGCCCTTCGTCCATCGTGAAGCGTTCACGCTGCCAATCGCAGGAGGCTCCGAGCTTCTTGAGCTGGCCGATGATCGTGCCGCCGGATTTTTCCTTCCACTGCCACACGCGCGAGAGAAATGCCTCTCGACCCAGTTCTTCCCGTGAGGTGCCTTCGGCTTGCAGTTGCCGCTCCACGACATTCTGCGTCGCAATTCCGGCATGATCCGTTCCGGGCATCCACAGCACGTTGCGACCTTGCATGCGGCGCCAGCGGATCAGGATGTCTTGCAGGGTGTTGTTCAGGGCATGACCCACATGCAGCGATCCCGTGACATTCGGCGGAGGGATCACCATGGAGTAGGGTTGCCCGGTCTGGGCCGGATCGGCATGAAACAGTCCGGCATCGATCCAGCGCTGGTACCAGCGGTTTTCGACGTCGTGTGGATTGTAGGTTTTATCGAGTTGTGGGGTGGACATAAGAGGCGCACACTGCGGCGCGGGCGCATCTTATCATGTGCTGCTTGTGCGCTCAAGGTAACGACGGTGCATCTGTGGCGGTGCAAAAGGTTGTAGCGGAGTGAAGCCCTGTGATATACATCCGGCGGTTCAGTCGATGGCGAGTGCGCTCGCCGGCCAGCATGCCGATTTTACCGTTGAAGGAGAGACTATGCCGAGGGGACGTGAGAAGGATCGGAAAGTTCGGAAGAAACACCGCAAGAATGTGGCGCGCGTGAAGGCGCTGGTCAAGACCCGTCGCGCGGCGGCTAAAAAGGTGAAGCGAGGCTAACGCCGTGAGGTGTTAGTCGGGTGAGCTCAATCGTGTGATCTCGGCCCGGATCTGAGTTTCCGCCACGTCAGGAACGACCCGTTGCACCGCCTGCAGGATCGGGTCTTTCGCCATTTCCCGCACAATGTCCTCGGCCGCTTGGCGTGCATAGGTCGCGGCCACCTGCTCGACTTCTTTTTTCACTCCATCCGTGATCAGGTCGCGTTGGCTCTGCAAGGCTTCCGGCAGATGTTGCTTCACGCCAGCGTCCGTGAGCCCTGGAAGTAATTTTTCCGAAGACTGCGCCATGAGGCCAGGAGCCAATTCCGTCACTGCTTGTCGGATGCTGGACTCCATGCCGGCACGTTGCGACTCGCTCTGACGTTTCAATTCCATCTGCACCATTTCGCGGAGGGTGTTCTGGATCCGTTCCGGGGCGAGCGCTTCCGCAACCTGTTTGCTCACTTCGGCCTGCACGGCCTTGCTGAGCGCGGCCCCTAATTGGCCCGCAACCTCCTTGGCAACGGCGGCGGGCAACAACTCGGTGATGGCCCGGTCGGCTTTGACGGTCGTTGAGTGGAGGAGATGTTCGACCAGCCCCTTCATCAAGTCCTCGCCCGTGGGTCTGGTTGCGGGTGCTGTTGACGACATGGGGG
>CAADGJ010000138.1 GCA_900696505.1 uncultured Nitrosospira sp. | reverse complement strand
TCCGGTGGTGCGTCGAGCCTTCTCCCTGCCCCCGTGTCTGGAATTACGCTCCAAGATAAACAGCAGACGACCAAATTATTGCTGCGGTCCGGGGCGACCATTCATGAGATCAACGCCGTACGCAAGCACCTGTCCAGCGTCAAAGGCGGGCAGCTCGCTGCGGCGACTGCGGCGCGCGTGGCCAGCGTGATTCTCTCCGACGTCATCGGGAACGACCTCGGTACGATTGGCTCAGGGCCCACCGCGCCTGATCCAACGACCTTTCGGGAGGCCTGGGAGATTGTTGAGCGGTATGGGGTCGTCAAAACTATTCCGGCATCTGTTCGGAATCGGCTCAGCATGGGGATGAGACACCGTGCACTCGAGACACCTAAACCCCGCGCCTCGGTATTTCGCCGCGTCGACAACATTCTCATCGGAGACAATCAAGCCGCAGTCGATGCCGTCGCCACGGCTGCACAGCAACAAGGGCTACGCACGTTGGTTCTGTCCACGACACTTACGGGTGAAGCGAGGGAACTCGCCAAAATGTTCGGCGCCATGGCTCGTGAGATGGCGCGGCATGGACGTCCCATCCCGCGCCCCTGCTGCATCATTGCAGGAGGAGAACCGACCGTCACCATTCGAGGGGAGGGAACGGGCGGACGAGCCCAAGAGTTTGCGTTGGCAGCCGCACCTGAGATTGCGGGATTGCCCAACGTGTGGGTGGCGGGTTTTGCGACTGACGGGACTGATGGGCCGACGTCTGTGGCTGGTGCTGTGGTGGATGGCCAGACGGTCGTGCGGGCCCGCCGAAAGGGGCTGGACCTGTCTCAGGCGTTGCAAGATAACGATGCCTATCCATTCTTCGAGAAACTCCACGGTCATATCGTCACCGGTCCCACCGGGACCAACGTCAACGATCTTTACCTCCTCCTCGCACTCTAGTTACTATCCCTCTCCATGATTCCATCACTGATTCTCTCTCTGGAAGAGAGCCGCGATCCGAGTCTGGTCGGGGGCAAGGCTGCCGGCTTGAGCCGTTTGCTCGCCGCTGGTTTCGCCGTACCGCGAGGATTGTGTGTCCCAACAACGGTCTACCGTCATGTCCTGGCCGCAGGCGGCATTAATGCCGAAGAAGTCTGGCGAAGAGTTCTACAGGCGTCACAGGAAGAACGGAGCCAGGAGCTGGCACGAGTGCACGCCTGCCTGCTGAAGCAAGCGTGGCCCACAGGATTTCAGCTCGCATTGGAAGTACGGCTCGTCGAGCTCACGCACGATCCGACAACACGATGGGCTGTGCGATCCTCAGCAACGAACGAAGATGTCGAGCAAGCCAGCGCGGCCGGCCTCTATAGCACGTCCCTCGGCCTGTCGTCTTCCGAGATTTTGCGAGGGATCTGCGATTGTTGGCAGTCCTTGTGGAGCGACGCCGCGGTGCAATATGCCCTCAGGACGAGCAGTTCAAAATCTTTCCCATCCATGGCAGTGGTAATCCAACCGCTGCTGCAAGCCACTACCGCAGGTGTGGCCTACTCGATCCACCCGGTCACGGGGCGCACTTCTCAGGTCGTCGTCAACGCCGTGCCCGGTCTTGCCGCATCTCTGGTCAGCGGCGAGGTGACTCCGGACCAGTATGTCGTTGAAGTGGCGGAAGACGAGGGGCGGCCAATTCGGATTCGGCGGCGTCTGCTGGCCAGGAAAGTGCAGAAATTGCTGTCCACCCCTGCTGGACTGCACACCGAGTCGATTTCTGAAGCCGGGCAGAAGCAGTCCTCATTGTCTGATGCGCAGCTTTTCGAGTTGGCCACATTGTCGAAGCACATCGAAGCCGCGTTTGGACACCCGATAGACCTCGAATGGGTGTGGGACGCTGATAAGGTGTGGGTGGTACAGGCGCGACCGATCACCGCGGTGCAACCCTCCCCGGCACTGACGAATGATGAATGCGAGTGGACACGGGCGAATTTGAAAGAAACCATGCCGGAATTGCCGAGCCCGCTGGGCCTCTCGTTCCTTGAACGGTTCATGGATGCCTATATCGTTGGGCCCTATCGGCGCCTCGGGTGCACGGTTCCTGAGGGCCTCTCATCCGTTCGCGTGATGCATGGACGGCCCTATCTCAATGTCACCTTGTTTTACACCCTCGTCACACAATTGCATGGGAACCCGTCGTTCTTAACCGAGCAGATGGGTGGGGAACCGTTGGGCTTTACGCCATCGGTGCGTCCTTTGAGCGGGCTCGCGCTGGTACGCGCCGGTGTGCTGATGATGCGGGAATGGCGGAGGGTTGTGCGCCAGGGCCCGGCAAACTTTGTCGCGATGAAAGACATGGCGCAGACCTATCGACCCGACCGTATCCGGAACCTCTCGGCGAAGGAGCTTGCAGCAACGCTGGATCGTCTTGGGCAATGGCTTGATACGCACGAGGTCACGTTCGGAATCGCTGGAGGGGTCGCACAGAGTCTGCAGGCAATGGGTACCTTCTTGCCCGGGTGGCTGGGAGAAGACTGGCGAGAATTGCTGAACGCCTCTTTGCAAGGCCAGGGAAGCGTGATCAGTGCGCAACACATTTTGCGTCTGGCGGAATTAGTCGAAGTCGCAAGTCGTGAGAGCGTGGTTCAGCGGTGGTTTCTGAGAGAAGGCTGGGCGGCCTCAGGGTTTCGCGAGGCCCTCGCCGGCACCGGCTTTCTGCGACGGTTTGATGAGTATCTGGCGGATTACGGACACCGCGCGGTGGGAGAATCGGACATCATGTCGCCGCGCATCGCGGATCAGCCCGATTCGGTCTTGATGTTGTTGCGGACCCAGTTGCGTGAGGGGAAGGCCGTTCCGCCGGGCGATGTCATGACTCAGCAGGCACAGCGGCGCGAAGCGGCGCTTGCGGAGATTTACCGGCGGTTCGGCTGGCGGCGTCACCGAGGGGTGGTTTTTCGCTGGTGGTATCGGCGGCTCAGCCGTTTTTGCGCGCTGCGTGAGGCGAATCGCCATCATTTACTCTACTACTCCACGGCCGTACGCCATCTTCTCCTTCAACTCGGGGAGCAAATGGTGGAGCAGGGAATTCTGACTCAGCCTGACGACATGTTTTATCTCACCATGGATGAGCGGGTGGCACTGAATGAGGGGGCATCAGGGGATTGGCAACGGCTCGTACGCACACGCCGAGAGCAGAGAACGCGTGACCAAAATGCGTCTGTGCCTGACACCGTTCGAGATTGGGAAGCGGTTCTCGAGCAGGGACCGTCCATGACCGGCCAAGTCGATGGAGGACTGCTGCGGGGCATTGCCGTCAGTGCCGGAACCACGAGTGGTCCGGTCCGCATCGTCCGTTCCACACAGGATTGGCAGCGAGTACGGCCGGGCGACATTCTCGTCGTTCCGGTCATCGATCCGGGGATGGCGCCTCTTTTTGGTATCGCGGCCGGCCTCATCGCTGAAATGGGCGGCACGCTGTCGCATGGAGCCATCATCGCGCGGGAGTACGGCCTTCCGGTCCTGGTCAATGTGCCCTATGCTACCACCCTCTTGCGTGAAGACGAGCCGGTTCACATTGTGAGTTCGACAGGCACCATCAGTCGCTTGGTCCCTTGACGTTTGATCTGGTTTCTCGTACCCTCTACGCGATTTCCCTACAACGGGCAGGTGCGAGGCATGGCGGCGATGCTCTGTCTTTATCAGGATGCATCATGATCGATCTCACCTCGACAACCTTTATCGCAGGAGGCGTGGCCGGACTCGGGATTGGTGTCCTGGTCACTGGATGGTGGGTGACAGCTCGCACGCAATCCAGAATCCAGGCACAGTTGCTCGAAAGCGGGGAGCGTGCACAAAGGGCTGATGCCTTGGCAGTGGCATTGCAACAGCGGCTCGACACTCAACAGTCCGAAGTTGACCAGTTGCGGCAGGCGCTGGCGGAATCTCAAGAAGGCCGGACGAAAGCCGAAACGCGGATGGAAGTCATCAGTCGGAGC
>CAADGJ010000137.1 GCA_900696505.1 uncultured Nitrosospira sp. | reverse complement strand
CGGCCACGGTGATCACGCCGGTACTGCTCTGGATGGCAAACCGGCCGCCTGCACTGTCGGTGAAGCTGTAGGTCTTGGTATCGCCTGTATCGGGGTCCGTGCCGGTGATGGTCCCGACCACCGTGCCGTTCGCCGCGTTTTCCGCCACCGAGTTGCCCGACAGACTCAAATCCGTCGGCGCATCATTCACCGCGCTCACGGTCACGTCGATCGTATCGGTCGCACTTGAGAAGGCAGTGGTGCCGCCGTTGCTCGCCGTCGTGACCTTGGTCCCCGCCGTCCCGCTCGTCTGATCCCATGCCCGCACAGTCAAGGCCGCGCTGCTCGTGCCGTTGTAGTCGGCGCTCGGAGCAAAATATAGGCGTGTACTGCCGTTGTCTGCGAGGAGCAAGGCCGAGGTGTTGCTGACGGAGCCGACAGCCGTCCAGGTGCTGCCCCCATTGGTCGTGTAGTACCAGGTACCGTTCGTCTCGTTGGTGCCAGTAATGGCAATGCCCTTTGTCGAGCTCCCATCCGGTTCAGTAATGCCCCCAGTGAAGGCACTCACCAGACTGCCCACCGCGCCACTCGGCGCCCCTGCATCCTCGGCCACCGTGATGAACAAGGCCGTGTCCGACAGTACCGGCGCATCGTTCACCGCAGTGATACTCACCGTCACGCTGCCAGTCGCCGTGAGGGCACCACCACTGCCTTGGCTGCCACTGTTGCTATCGCTGAACATCCAGTTGACCTGCACCGAACTCGGCGGCGCATCGCTTGAATTGCTGTAGGCAATCTGTTGCATTGCTGAATTGACCAGCGCATTGGTCGCGCTACTGTTGAACGTCATGGCCAGCGTGCCGCCGCTGTTGGTATAGGTCCCGATGGTCGTGCCGCCGACCGCCACATTGCCGCCGCTCAAGCTCAACGTGCCGCTACCGGAGAACACGTCCTGGCTGTTGGCGCCGCCGTTGCGGGACAGCGTCAGGGTCGCACCGTTGAAATTATTGGCCGCCGTCAGTTCCGTATCAGTGATTGTGACCGTGCTGTCCAGAACCACGGCGCTGCCACCTTCAGTGAAGGTCGGTGTCCCGTTCAGACTGATGAAGGAGGGCCCATCGTTCACTGCGGTGACGGTGATGGCAACGGTATCGGTGTCGGTGAGGCTCAGATCCGATGCGAGAGAGGCAATTTCCGAGGCGCTTAGCGCTCGGTTATAAATACGCGCGTCATCGATCTTCCCGGCAAAGTTGTAGTTGGCATTGCCGTTCGCGTGTTTGCCGATGTAAGTGTCGCTGCCGAGCGAATAGCTAATACTGTCCGTGGTCGACAGTGTCGCGACGGCTGTTCCGTCCAGATAGAGGGTTGCGACATTCGCGGCATCGTTGAAGGTAAATGCGAGATGGTGCCACCCTGTTCCAGCGATCGTGCCTGTAAATGCAACCGGCGGCCACGTTCCGCCCGCATAATAGGTGCCGACCAACCGCCCCGCCGTATCCGTCACAAGCGAGACACTGTCGCCCAGCGACATCACCATGGCCCCGCTTGATCCGGCCGATGTGAGATTGACCCACGCAGAAAGCGTCACATTGGCGGGGTTGCCAAAGAGCCCCGACACTTTCACGTAATCATCCACGCCGTCGAGGCTCAGAACCTGGCCGCGCGTTCCATCGGTCACGATCGTTGCCCCATTCGTTAACGTGCCGTTCTGTGCGGTGCCGGACGCCACGTCGTTGGCATTTCCTTCGAAGGTGTAGCGCGCCTGAAGGTTGGCATCGATATCCAGCGACACGAGGGTGCTGTCGCGCGTCGCAATTGTGAGCGTGGCCCCGCTGCTGGAGTCGGCAGCGGGATTAAAACTGGCCCCGTTCAGAGCATTGTTAATGTCTGTCATGGTGCCGCGCAGGGTCATCGTTGTGTTGGCCGTCCCATCGCCCGCGACAAAGGTCAGGCCGGTGGTCCCCGCCAGGGTGAACGTGCCGCTGGTGACTGAAAGAGTGACCTCAATGGTGCCACTACTGCCATTGGCATCAGCGATGGAAATCTGATTCCCATTCGCCGACGAGAAGACCAGACTCGTGTCTTCACTGGTTGTTTGTGCCCCAGGCACAGTATTGACCGGTGCCTGCTCAAGAGAGCCGACGGTAATCGTCACCGTATCGGCATGACTCGTGGTGCCGTCCGAAACCACAACGACGAACTGCAGTGTAGTGGCAGAGCTAGGAGCGGTGAAGGTCGGTGAGGCAGCTGTCGAGCTGCTGAGCGTGACCTTAGTGCCCTCGATTTGTGTCCACTGATAGGTGAGCGTATTGCCGTCTCGGTCCGAGCTGCCCGCAGCCGTCAACGTGACGGTGGCACTCGTCGCCACCGTTTGGTCAGGGCCGGCATCGGCCAAGGGACCATGATTCCCCACCGTTGCTGCTGTGATAATGCTTTCAACGTTCGTATGGCTGATAGTAAAGACATTCCCACCGCCACGATCAACGGTGATGACACCTCCGCTGTTGGTGATGGTGGCGGTCGAAAATTCACTCAGGTCGATGATGTCCGTCGCGCCGCCACCGTCAACTGTGTATACATCTCCAGATTGTGCGCCGGTGAAACGAAAGACGTCCGCACCAGACCCACCGACCATCTGGTCGTTCCCGCCGCCCCCGATGATCGTGTTTTTCCCGACTGAGCTGCCCCCGTCAAGATAATCATTCCCCGCCCCGCCCAGAATCACATCATCGTCGCTGTTTCCATAAATAGTGTCGTTGCCGGTCCCGCCGACAAGGATGTCATTGCCACTTCCCCCTTGCAGGGTGTCATCTCCCCCGGCGCCATACATAATGTCGGCCCCACCTCCAGCGGCAGTCGGAGTATTGTTGGCGGAGTCCCCGACATACCAATCATTTCCCGCTGGACCAGCAATGACGGCCCCCGTACTGGCATTCATCCAAGTTTCTGCGAGGACACCAAGCCAATCCAATTGCACGTTTTCGGCGATCGCCACCTGAGTTTCAATACTCCCTGACTGAATTTCCAGGTCCCAATCGCCGCCGAGCGAGGCGTGTCCAGTAGCGTCGCTGCTGGCTTGAACATCGGCGCCGGTGAGTTCGGCCAATCGCGTCACTGCAGCCTGCCCCTGATCCCCAGCCGCAAAATCGCAACCGTAGACCAGGATGTCCGCCTGCTCCGACAAGGCTTGCTGAATCGTAGCCAACTCGTCGGCGTACTGCCCGGACATCGACTCGGCGGTCAGTCTCGCAGTACCAAGATTCAACAAACCTTGCTCACCGTGACTGATGAGGTGAATCGCATCAATCCCGGTGCGCCCCGCCAGCACATTCGCCATCTGTTCGATCCCGTCACTTTCCCCATCGAGGATGATGACTTCGATGTTCGGATTTATACCGTTGAGTAAGGCTTGATAGTCGGGAACCGTCGGATCTACGAAGGCAATTTCCGTGGGAGAGTCTGTCGGCAGAAACGTCGTGAGCGCTTGGAGAAGATCCTCGCTTTCAGCGGATGCCGGATCTGTCCCACCGGGATCCGCACCCGTGTCTGCAGAGACAGCGGCATCAGCCTGCTTTTCTGCAACGGCCTCCCCCGCCACTTCCGCCGCCGTCGCCGCCGCAGCCGCATCGAACATCAAACGTTGTTCGAGGGGCCGAAACAACGCCTGAAGCGGGCCCGCCGGACGCGAAGCCTTCGACGACTTGCGAGCCTGTGCGTCGTCGTCAGGTTTCTTCTTCATGAAGTCAAACCACCCCATCCTGCCCCCGGCTTGGCAGCCTAATTCCTTCCTATCTTCATCGGTTTAGCGAGGCATGACCTAAAGTCTGACAGACAGACATGAAGGGGGGACGGCCCCGGACCGGCAGGAGATCTTCGAACCGATTCCAACGATCATGAACCGACACGAAAGGCTCAACAGGAAGGCCCCCGCTACCCCGCATGTCGGCCCGCCGACCGTCAGAATCCACTTTCCCGAATCAGGACAGCCGCCACCCGATCCCAAAGCCGACCGGAGAAACTGCGCTGTTCTCCCGTGACCACCGCATGACCGGTGACAGCTTGATGCAAAGGCTCCTCATGGTCCATCACCTCGAACTCCACCCGATACACCGACTGTTCGGCCTGGAGTCGTCCCCGCACATCTTTTCGAACGGGAACCTCTCCCCCGTAGACCGAGGCGAAATACGGCACGGATAGATCTTGCTCGTCAAGGTCTCTGATAGTAAGCACCCGCGCCCGCCTGGTGCTGCGCGTCAGATCGTCGGGAATGAACCGAGCCTCCTGTCCGGGTGCCAAGAACCGGACATCCTCAGCCGACACCAACCCAATCAGATGGACCCGGAGCGGATCGATGATATAAGCAACCGGCAGATCGGTGTTGATCCATCGTCCCGGGTAGAGAGACTCCGCACGGTCCGCCACGAGCCCTGCGATCGGCGCACGCAACAGCAAATCCTCTTGCCGCTCAATGGCTCCATCTAACTGCGCCTGTTTGACGCTAAGCGCTTCACGGATCACCAGCCCCTGCGCACGATCCTCAGCGTTGCCGGCTTGACGCTGTGTCCGCACTTCCAGCTCTTCCAGCTGTATCCTCGCAGTTTTGGCCGCCCGCCCCAGCTCGGGGCTTTCCATTACCAAAATTGTCTGTCCTTCTCGCACGAATTGCCCGGGCTGTGCGTTCACCGACACAATCCGTCCGGGACCCGGTGGATACACGGTGGCATACGTCGCCGCTTGCAGCACCGACGGGATTGAGACGCGTCCCTGCCAGGGCATGAAGAGCAGCATACCAGCGGCAGCCAGGCTCGACAGCGTCAAGGCAAACCGAGGGGTCGAGGCGTACAGGGCGCGGCGGCTCCACCAGGCCTGCGCTTCACGCCACATCGGCATGCCGATGAAGAACAGCATTTCGACCAGAAACAATAGAATGCCGACCACCTTGAAGAAGTAGTGATAGACCATGATCGCGATGCCGGTGAACAGCACAATTCGATAGCACCACACGGCCCAAGCGTAGGCCACCAGACTGTTCCGCCTCGACGCGCCGATCTCCTCCGGCGGCATACAACCAGGGGCGAAGAGCAACTCCCGCAACCGCCACTGGCCTAGCGCGAATGCCCGATCCTGGAGGTTCGGTACCCCCAACCCGTCAGCCAGCAGGTAGTACCCGTCAAACCGCATCAGCGGATTGAGATTCACCGTCAGGCTCATGATCCAACTGGTCGTGGCCACAACAAACGCCAGACTGCGCAACATTCCATCCGGCAGAAATACCCAGAGCAAGGTCGCGACTGCGGCCAATCCCAACTCGGCCAGTATGCCTGCTGCGGCCACGGCCAATCGTTGGCGCTTGTCGGTGAGACGGTACGCGTCACTCACATCGGAGTAGAGCACGGGCATCATCACCATGAACGCCACACCGATCGTCGGAACCCGGCACCCGAAGCGCGTGGCCGTATAGGCATGCCCGAGTTCGTGAAGGCCTTTGACGAAGCAGAGCACCGCGCCATACATGACCGCGCCGCGCCAATTAAAGAAGTGCAAAAAGGTGGAGAGGAATGCGTCCCACTGCCGGCTCACAAGAAAGAGGCCGCCACAGGTCAAAACTCCGAACAGCCAGGCCGCGGCTACGGAGTATAAGGGCGCGACCAGGGGCAGCGTCATGCGCAAAAACGCATCGGGCCGAAGGAGCGGGATCTTGATGAACAGGTAATGATGCAACATCCACTGCCACCAAGCCTGACGGCCTGCCGCCTGCTGCTCCACATAGTCCTTCGTCTGCCCGCTTGCCGATTGATCAGTCAGATTGTTGGCATAGAGAAATCGGACGAAGTCCTCGATGTCCTCCACGCGGAGACGCGAGGTAGTATCCCGCGTGACGACCTTCGCCAGCGATTCGATCGTGCCGGCACTCCACCGCTCCAAGAGCTGATACACCTGCCATTCGATTTGAAAATATTTATTACGGACGGGATCGACGATCGTCCACGTGGGGACCCCCTCTGGTGATGGGGCCCCTCGAAGAAACTGGAGGTTCTTGCGGAGTGGAGGGAGCGGGCGCTCCGTGTGAGGCTGCGAAGTCACGCCGGCCATACCCTAGAATCCCAGAAATTGACGGAGCGCAGTAAACGGACGGCGGAACAAGAGGAAGGCCAACGGTCCTTTGTCACCGTACACCTTGGCCGATCCCTGCCAGCCAATACGGATCCGAGGATCAAGCTTGGAGAGGTCCGCCATGACTCGATAGGCCAGGACATCTCCCGGTAGGACCTCTGCGTGATAACTGCTCCGACTCACCGCGCCTGGGAACGACTCCAATGGCAATGCATCGAAAAATGCCAGTACCTCTCCACCTTCCCGCAGCAACAGTGCGTCACTGACCGGGAGATCGATGCGGAGCTCAATGCGACCGGGATCGGCAATTTCCATGATCCGCTCACCCACCGACACCGGTTTCCCCACCCAGTCCGACTTGTCCGTGTACAGTAACACCCCCGATTGAGGTGCCCGCACCTCGATCTGTCCGAGCATGTCCTGCGCGTACTCGAGTTCGATCTCCTTGAGCGCCACTTCCGCCGCCTTGAGCGGCACCTCTGCCTTACGCGCAGGATCGCCAAATCCCGACTGAATAGCCTGACCATGTTCAGCCCGTGCCACCCCCAGCTGTTGTTGAGTCACCAGGAACTGGTTGCGGATATTCGTGTCGTCGTATCGAAGCAGAATGCGATCCTGCTGCACCATGGTATTGGGCGCAACCACCACCTCGGCAATCACGCCATCCATGGGCGCACTCACGATAACTGGATCCTTCGCCACCACTTTTACCGGCGCCACAGTCGAGAGCCGGACCGGCAGGCAGAGCACACCGACAAGGGCCATGACTGTCAATAAGAGCGACGGCCGTTTCAGCCGCGCCGTCCATTCGATGTTGCGGTTCGACAGCGCCTTCCACGCATAGGCATAACTCCCGGCTAAACGCTGCACGATCGTGACATCGTTCTCCTGCCAGGCCTGCCCCCGTTCGAGCCACAATCCTCCCATGATCCTGCCGTCGGGATGCTTCAGCGGACACCACAGCACGTGACCGTGCACAAACTCCCGCCAGCCGTAGTGCAAGGATTCCGGTATCGCTCCCTGAGTCACGACGATCGGCGCATCCCCCGGCTGTGCATTCCGCATGGCCTCCATAACCTCCTGCAGCCACACCAGCATGGGCGCATCCCGATCAAAGACGGCGACGCTCGACACCGCCACCACTCGATAGGGCGTTCCGGGTGAATCAGTGCCACACAGGAGCACGGCCTGGTCATAGGGAACCAACCGGCGCGTTTCATTGACGGTGACGAACTGCAATTCTTCCAGGGTCGCGGCTGCGCGCACCTGTCCTTCCAAATGGGTTAACGTCGCCAAATGGATCAGAGTTGCAATTTCTTGGGATGTGGGCTCCGATGCGGTAGTCGCCTGCACGATGTGTCCCCTAGGGTTGCCCCCCAGCAAACTGAGCGGACCCGCTCATCCCGGCAAGAATTTCGGGCGGCAAGCGGTCGAATGTTCCGAGAATCTTGATGGTCTGACTAGCGGGATCGACATTCGCGCCGATCTCTTTGATCGTCGCCGGATACCCCTGCTGCGTTTCGTCCACCACAAACGTGAAGGGGGCCTTGCGTCGTACCCAGGCCAATGCGGACGACGGCACCACTAGTTCGATTTCCAAACTGGTATCGTCGAGCACACTCACCAGTTTATCGTTCGGAAACACATTTTCGTACTCGTTGACCATTACTCCGACAACGCGTCCGGCAAACGGGGCTGTAATATGGCATCCCTTCACATTCACCTCAGCCACCTTAATGGCGGCGGCGGCCTTTTTCTCCTCCGCCTCGGAGACCTCCAGATCTAGCGTACTCACGGCATGGAGTTGCATGAGGGAACGATTGTTTTGCGCAGTTTTGTCTTTGGCTTCATGTTCTGCCTTTGCCGCCGCGAGTTCGGCCCTATACTTCTCACAGTCAAGCTGAACCAGCACCTTGCCTTTCTCGAAACGCTGACCTTCTTTGAAGGGGACCTGACTGATGCGGCCTTGCACCTGCGCATACAAGACAGCTTGAGCCGCCGCCTTCACAATTCCCCGGATCACACCCTTGTCCGCCCGCAGGACCTGCAGCGGACGTTCGCCCTTGGCCTCACTCGCCGGGGCCGACAGCCCCCCCCATCCCAGCGCGAGCAGCGCTATGCCGCTAAGGAGCCACAGTTGTCGCATCGTTGTGCCTTTCTGGAAATGATCCGGGAACGCTACCTAGCACCGGTTCCCAAAGCTGCCGCAATGAGTCTGCCAATCCGGCCAGCGTTTGCTCCGGACCAGACGGCGGAACCGCCTCTTCCCCGATCGCGGAACGCAATGTGGCGTATGCGGTCTCAACTCCCGCTTGCGCCACGTCCAAACGCACTTCGGCCAGTATCTGATTCACCTTCTCCCGCAACAACACCAAGTCGCTCGTACTGTTCGTGATCCACAAACTATGCGTGTGCTCGACGATCGACTGTTGCGTTTCTTGATAGGTGCGGGCATTCCCCAATTCGTCTTGCGCCAGCAGGAACTGTGCAGCGCCCACATGGACCTCCGTCAACACGGTCATCGTCAGCGCCAGACTTTGGGCGTCCAGCACCGCCCGCTGCGCCTCGATCGCTTTGTACTTCGCCGGTACCCGAAAGACACCCATGAGGTTCCAGCTGACCTGGGCCGCATAGTTCAACCAGTTTTGGTAGAGAAAGAACGAGTTCGAGTTGTAATACCCGCCAAATTGCAGTTTCATGCTGGGGAACAACTCCAGCAGCGTCGCTTTGGCCTCTTTCGCGTTGATCCGCTTTTGATAGTCAATCGTTCGCAGTTCCGGTCGAAACATGAGCGCCTGTTGCTCCAGGCTGTCTGCATCCAGTTTGTCCAGCGACAGGGTGGTGGGCCGCGATGGCTGTTTCACGTCGAACGAGACTCCTGGTGGAAGGCCCATCAAAGCCGCGAGCTGGATCTTGGCGGTGCTGAGTTCGCGGAGCAGCTTTTGCACCTCACGCTGAATGTTCAGCATATCGCGTCGGTAAGTCAGCGGCGTGAGTGGCGCCTGAAGCTTGCGATCTACAATCGCCTGGCTTTGGCTCAATGCCTTGTCGACCATACGGTCGAGCTCCCGAACTTGCGGCAAGAGGCGCTCAGCGCTTACCGCCCGCCAGTATGCGCTCCGAACATCCTGCAACAGTCGAACCGCAATCCGGCGCCGCTCTTCTTCGGCAATCAGCATATTGTCGCCAGCCTGCTTCGCGCGGATATAGGACAGCCCAAAATCCAACACATCCCAACTGAGCGATAGATTCCCACTGAACACATTCTTATCCATCGACGTAAACGGTTCGAGAATCGGGCGACCGTCAAGCAACGATTGCGCGCCTCCGCCGCTGAACGAGTTGCGACCGTCAAATCCCGCGTTCACGGCGACTTGCGGCAACAAGGTGTAATGCGCCACGTTGAGCTGTTGGTGCGCCAGGGCTGCCTGCATGGCCTTCACCTTCGCGTCGAGGTTGTAGCGGAGCGCCCTGGCCGTCGCTTCATAAAAATCAATCGGCTTCTCGATCGGCTCCTGATCCTGCAACATCGCGCGAAGATCCTGACTGACACGCCCTTGGATGTCTTCCTTGGTCACCGGGTTAGGCGTGACCATGCAGCCGGTCATCAGCCCTATCATCCCTGCCAGGCACCAGACTCGATACACCATCGTCCCCTTGCTAGCAAAACGGCATGGCTACGTACAGGTTCGTGACACTCCCATACAGTCGTACCATCGGTCAGAGTGGGGAGAAACTTAAGGAAATGACTCGCTGAGCCTCTCGATAAGGTGCGAAAAAGGCCCGCTAAGTTTCCCATTCTTACGACTTGAAACCGTGATCGCACCTTGGCATATGAGACATGGCAGAGGAATTCCACTTAATGAGGACCCCATTGACCTGCCTTCCGCGCAGCCAGTATTCTGCGATCAGAAGAAGCACCTGACCGCAACCCTGTGAGGACGGCATGCAATTTGACGCCGCGTTGGCTGCGCAAGAGACGTTACAGCAGGCACAAGCTGAGCTTGGTGCCGACTGGGATGAAGCCACTGAACTCGAAGAGACCTTTTCCTCCAACGCCGGCGTCACCGCCAGATACGCCTACGAAGGGCTCTTAGCACTGGCCGCCCGCCATCCCGAGGCCCATCGATTTCACGCCTTCTGTATTTACATCACCTGGCAACAGGTCACCGAGGAGACGATCGCCCGTCACTTTCAGACCGGCATGACTCTGGCCGAATCCTATCTGGCCTCGCCGGAGGGAAAAGACCCCAGGCACCTCGCCCATGTCGCAGAATTACTCGAATCGTTTCGTGCAGGATTGGGACTGGACGAAGAGGACGACATCGTGGTGGAGTTTCGTAAAGACACGCCCAAAGGCGGGGATTAATGCAAGCCGTGGCACCTCACCCGTGTCATAGCAGAGGTTCCGGTCCGGCAGACCAACGCCGGTTCTGACGTATGGCTGAACACGATAAGCATCGCGCGCGCATTTTTCTTCATCGAGGGGATCTCGTCCAAGCCCGGGCCGCCTGGGAGGCCGCGGTGAAGGATGATCGCCTTACGGGAACGCCACGGGAACTCTCCAATAGTCTCGGCAATCTGGGTAACACCCTGGCACTCGCCGGCGCCTTCGAGGAAGCTGATGCCTGTTACAAAGAAGTGCTCGCCATCCAACGCAACGAGCGCGACCCGCATGCCATTGCCCACACTCTCGTAAATCTGGGCAATCTCCACATCGGCGCGGATAAACCGGAGAAAGCCCGTCCCTACTATCTCGAAGCGCTGGACCTGTTGAAACCACTCAATGACCATCGCGCGCTGGGCATTCTCTACCACAATCTCGCGCTGGAAGAAGCCCGGCAACAGCAGTGGGATGAATCCGTGCGGCTGTTCACCCAGGCCCTGGATTCCCATCGCTTGGTGGGCAATGAAGAAGGCCTGGCGGGGACTTACAGCCAGATGGGAAAAATGTTTCTCGACAGCGGACGTTCGGTAGAGGCGGAACGCTGTTTCAACAATGCCACTGAACATTTCATTAAGCTCGGCAACCCGTCCGGCGAGGCCGCGGTGTTGCGGGAACTCGCCGACCTCTATGAGCAACGGCAGGACACCATTGCTGCTATCCGTTGCGTGGAGCGGCTCCATCACCTGGCCTTGGGCACCGGGCGTACCCCTTCGACGGCAGACCGGGATCGTCTCACACGGCTTCGCGCCGCCCATAGCTGAACGGATGGGGTGATGCTAAAATTCGCCCGTCTCGATTGAACAACGATGCTTCACAAGGAGTGCCATGGATATCAGCGCGTTTCGTCAAATGGTGGAGAAAAATCCCAAAGGATTTCTGGGCCGGTACGGTCTGGGCAATAAAATTTTGCAAGAAGGCGGCAGCCTTGAGGAAGCGGCAGAGCACCTGACGGTGGCGACGCAATTGGATCCGACGCACGTCGCTTCACACCTTGCCCTCGGACGCGCGCTCGTGAAACTGGGGAAGAAAGAGGATGCCAAGCCCGTCTTGAAAGCCGGTATTGACGCGGCCGTGTCCGGTCGATCCAACGGGGGCGTGGACTTGGTGCCTGAACTGCAACAGTTGCTACGAACACTCGGCTAAGGCCGGCTGGAGGACTTATGACTCTCGACGCAGCCAGACAGCGGATTGAATCCGCGATCACTCAATATGGGCAGCATGCAGCCATGGCCATTGAACTGGTCATCAACGAGGTCCGCTCCGACATGGGCCGTGACGCCGTGAACGAACTGATCGATGAGTTCGATTTGGAACTCATGTACAACATCGCTCCGATGGAATCCGATTACTCGAACAGCTAAGCCACGGATGATACTGCCCCCTACCACCTCTGTCGGGCACTCAGACGGCCCATCGATCGAGGCAGGAGAAGCTGAGGTTCTGCACGCGTGCCTCCGAAGCGACGTGCAGGACGATGCTAAGCCGAGCACAACATTGCAGCCCCTTTCCGGCCTCCTGCCATGCCGTTGATCTGGTGTTCCATCTCCGGCCACGGCTACGGCCATGCCGCGCAAGTCGTACCGGTGCTCAACGCGCTCGCTCGTCTCGTACCCGATCTCAAGGCGCTCCTCCGAACATCGGTTCCCTCCGGATTCTTTGAGCCTCGCCTGACCATTCCTTGGCAACTCAGCCCCGCGCAACAGGATATCGGATGCATCCAGAACGGCCCGCTGACCATCGACGTGGCAGGCACGTGGTCCGCCCATCGAACCCTGCATACCGATTGGGAAACAAAAATCGAAGCGGAAGCCTCGCTCATCCGCCAGGCTCGCCCCCGCCTGGTCCTGTCTGATGTGTCACACCTAGGCATTGCCGCCGGCGCGGCAGCCGGAATTCCAACGATCGGGCTCTGTTCGCTCTCGTGGGACCTGGTCCTGGAACCGTTCGTCGATCCTGCTGAACCGGACCATGCCGTCATCATGCGACAAATCCGCGAAGCCTACGCTAACGCCGACTGTTTCCTGCGCGTGGCTCCCGGCCTGACGGTCACCGCGTTTCGGCAGATGCGCGACGTGGGCCCGATCGCGGAACCCAGCGGACCGCAGACTGCCACCCTTCGCCAAGCCGTGGGAGCGACACCATCCGAGAAGGTCATTCTGGTGGGGTTCGGTGGGATTGCGCTGCAAACTCCTCCGTTTGAGCACATGGAAGCCATGCACGGCTTTCGGTTTCTCTTTGATGGTCCTGTGCCGGCGGGACTTTCCCGGGTCTCGTCGCTCTCTGCTGTCGGACTGCCGTTCAAGCACATCCTGGCATCAGTCGATCTGGTGCTGACCAAGCCCGGGTATGGCACCACCGTTGAATCGGTCGCGCTCGGGATTCCCGTGGTCTACGTACGTCGCTACAACTTCGCAGACGAACAATCTCTCGTGGATTACCTGCAACGGCACGGCCGATCCGCTGAACTCTCTCTCGATGCTTTTCACCAGGGACAATGGGAGCCGGCCATCCGGGAGGCCCTGGCCCAATCACCGGCATCGCCGCCTCCCCCCTTGTCAGGGGCTCACGATGCCGCCAACATCCTGCATACGTATTTCTAAACAGACGCCCCATTCCAGCCGCGCACGACGCACAAACTTACATCTGATTAGTCGTTTTTCTCAGACAGTGTTATAGTGGGCCCAATTCTGATCCCGAGGACTGTGCGCGCCTAGGCCGACTGCATGGAATCCGCTCCCCGACAAGCCGCATCCACAATTGAACCCAAACTCCTGGCCCGCGTGGCGAAGGGGGATCAAGCGGCATTCGGCCAGCTTTACGATCAATCCTCCACCCTACTCTTTACCCTGGCGTACCGGATCCTCAACGATCGCGATGAGGCGGCGGAACTCCTCCAGGATGTGTACCTGGAAGTCTGGCGAAAAATCGCCAAATACGATGTCGGTCGCGGAAGCCCCATCGCCTGGCTGGTGACCCTGACCCGTAGCCGTGCCATCGATCGGCTGCGCTCGCGCGCCTCGCGCGGGCAGCACGTCGTCGCCGATTCGTTCGAGCACCCGCTGGTCTCCGTTACGCCGGACGTGAGTCCCAATCCATATGAAGCCAGGGAAGACACTGAGATGCGCCAAATGATGGCGAAGGCTATTCTCGATCTGCCGCTTCCTCAGCAACAAGCGATCGAAATGGCTTTTTATCAAGGACTGACGCATACGGAGATCGCGGCGAAATTGAATCAGCCGCTGGGCACCGTCAAGACGAGAATCAAACTGGCCATGTCGAAACTTCGCGCCTCCTTGCAGGAGACGCTGCCGCAAGGGCACCAACTATGACCCACGAGGAACTGGAAGAAGCGGTTCCCCTCTATGCGATCGGCGCCCTCGAACGCTCTGAGCGGCAGGCCATCGAGGCACATCTACTCTCCGGCTGCGCCGCCTGTCATGCCGCCTTGAAGGATTATCAAACCGTCGCTTCGCTGCTGCCGTTCGGACTGACGCCCGCAACGCCCCCGAACACGCTCAAAGCCAAGATCCTGATGGCCCCGGCATCGACCACAAGCCAGCCTGAAACGGAGCAGCCGGGACCTCGATCCAGCCTCGAACCGGGCGAATGGATGAATCATCTGTTTCCTCCCATCACGCCTGCCCGTTCCCTGCCGTTCCGCATCGCCATGGGATTTGCAGCCTTCGTGGTGGTTGTTGGAGGCGGATATCTCGCCTGGATGAACTACACGCAGACAGCCCAGCGCTCAGGCGAAATCCAGCAGTTGCAAGCCGCGGTGCAGCGCGAAACCTCCCGCGCGTCCAGTCTGCAGTCGGAATTGCGCCAGCGCGAACAGACCTTGGATTCGCTGAAGACTGATTTGGATCAACGCACGACTGAAGTGGCCGAGTTGCGGGATCAATTACTTCAACGGGAGGCCGAGCTGGATGATGCGCATCAACAACTCACTCAGCATGACAGTTCATTACAGCGGCTTGCCCAGCAAAGCGAAACATTTGTCGGGCTGTTTAAAAATCCAACATCGAAAGTCGTCTTACTATCCGGCTCCGACATGGCGAAATCAGCCGGCGCATTTCTCCTGATCGATCCCGCGAGCAAGAAGGCATGGCTCTACGCCTTCAACTTACCAGCGCTCCCGAACGGCAAGGTGTATCAACTCTGGGCCATCGATGACAAACCGGTCAGTGCCGGGGTGTTTGGCCTGGATGCAGGCCAGAAAGCCCGCATGCTGATTAAGAATATGGGTGAGTTTCCCCGGATGAAGAAATTCGCCGTGACCGTGGAACCGGACGGCGGACGCCCCGAACCGTCGGGGGCCATCTACCTGATCGGTCAAATCTAGCCTCAGTCCCTCCAACGAACGTCGCCTGCGATTCCCGGCCCAAACATGCTAGCATGCCCATCGTCAGAACCCGATGCGTGCTTTCGTTGACGGGAATCACTCACGACACCATGTCCCTGCCCGACGACCTCGATAGACAATTCATGCAAGAGGCCCTCAGCCTTGCGCGGGAAGCCCCGCTGATCGGCGAAGTCCCCATCGCCGCCCTCCTCGTCCGCGATGGCGTCGTCATCGCCCGGGCGCACAATCTGCGGGAAACCGTTCAGGACCCCACAGCACATGCAGAGCTGCTTGTCATCCGTGAAGCAGCCAAACAGATGAACAGCTGGCGCCTCACCGAGAGCACCCTCTATGTCACCCTGGAACCCTGCTGCATGTGCATCGGCGCCATTGTGCTGGCCCGGATTTCCCGTCTGGTCTTCGGAGCGTTCGACCCCAAAGCGGGCGCATGCGGATCGATCATGGATATTCCGCCGGAGCCGAGGCTGAATCATCGCGTAGACGTGGTCGGCGGGCTCTGTGCGGAAGACAGCCAGGCCCTGCTGCAGGATTTTTTCCGAGGACTGAGGAGAGATGCGGCCCAGAGGAAGTCCGGCTAGGCGAGCGAGTAGGCCGTCGGCTCATAGCGATGCAATTCCCAGTCACCGCCTGACACAGCCACCGCTCCCGCGAGGCCATCCGGCAGCGACAGCGACTGAACCTGCCACGCGTGGTCGAAGGTTCCGGAATCGGCCAGCCGCACACGCGCATGAGGCGATTCCTCATCAAACACAATTTCACACCGCTCCAGGCCAAGTGACAATCCCACACCGAGCCCTTTGAAATAGGCTTCCTTTGCCGTCCACAATCGATAAAACAGGCGTTGCTGCGCTTCTCCGCATAGCGTTGCCATCGCCTGCGCTTCCCGCGGAGCAAAGAACCGTTCGGCCAGTTTGACGCAGTCCATGTTTGCCTTGAAGACCTCGACATCAACGCCGACTTCACGGCCGCGAGCGACAGCTACGAGAGCATATTCTCCCGAATGGGAAAGACTAAACTGAATGTTCTCAGACGGGACTGATGGAACGGCGAGAGCCGGTTTTCCATGCCGGCCAGTGATGAACTGAATCTCTCCTGCTTTTATGTGCGTATAGCGGGCCAGCAGCTGCCGCAATACTCCATGCGAGAGCACGAAGCGTTGCCGATCCCGCTCAAACGCAAAGCGGGCCGCACGCGTTCGTTCCTCATCGGAAAGCAGCGCAGCGAAGGATTCCTGAACATCGGCATAGCGGGGCAGTTCACAACACCAGACATGCACAGACGTGAGATCGAGATGGGGAAACGAGAGGGATGCACACATGGGATCTGGCGCACGCGACATCATTGGCTACTCTCACGGTCACGGCCTGCATTACGCTGATGACCGTGCCACCGGTTTCAGGAGCGTCGGAGGACGGTGCGTAGCATTGAAGGCAGCGCCGGGTGACACATCGACGATTCTGCCGTCGTCCAGTTTTAACACGCGGTCACCCACATGGAAATACCGGTCATCGTGCGTGACGACAATGACCCCTTTCCCTCGGGCCCGTAGATTCGGCAACAATTCTCCGTAGAACACGTCTTTATATTGCGGATCTTGATCGGCAGCCCATTCATCAAAGACATAAAACGGTCGATCTTCCAGCATGGCAGTCACCAGGGCGAGACGTTTTCGTTGCCCCTGAGACAAGTTCACCGTCGAATACTCGCCCTGTTCAATACGGACCTTGTGATCGATACGCAGGGTCTTCAGCCATCCGTCCGCCTGACTGGCGACTAACGAAGGGTCGAGTCCGAGCAGCTTTTTAAAGAGGTAAAAATCAGAAAAGACCGCGGCAAAATGTTGGCGGTACCAGTCCTGAGTCGCGGGCGTGATCGCCTCCCCGTTCAATGTCACCTGCCCCTGTTGCGGCAGATAGAGTCCCGTGAGCACTTTCACAAATGTCGATTTGCCGCTGCCGTTCCCGCCGATGATGAAAACCAGCTCGCCCGCGCGAATGGAAAGATCCAGCGACCCCAAACGAAATGACCGTTCATCCTCGCCCTTCGATTCGTAGGCAAACACCGCGTTGGAGAATTCCACACAGGGCCTGCCCTGCGCCATCGGACGCTCCGCTCCACCTTCCCGACCGCCTTCATCCAGCGCCAACCCCAACGATTCAATCTTTTCCAGCGCCACCTGCCCGCGGCTCAACGTCGGCACCATGCCCAGCAGGCCCCACATCGGACCGATCATGTAGAGCATGGCGAAGGCATACCCGGTCAGCGATTCACCGGACAGCGAAAGGACGCGAGGAAAGAGCAAGAGGATGACGCCGATCAAACCGTAGAACAGCACCTGGGTCCAGGAATCCGTGACGAGATACTGCTTGGTCGTGGTGAGATTATGACGCCGCAGCGCGTCGGCTGCTTGCCGGATATCCTCTTCGACAAACGTTTCCCGGCGGCCGCGATGGAGCATCAGTTCCTTCATGCCTTCCGTCAAACTCCGGAAATGTTCGAAGAGGACGCCTTTTGAATCACGTACCGCCAACGACGATTGCAGGACACGATTGTAGAGCTGGCGATATCCGAGCAATCCCAATACGGCCAGAATCACCACGCCTAGGAACGCCTGCCAGGATAACCAGGCCAGATAGAGCGAGCAGCCGCCCAGGATCGCCACATTGATCGCCAAGCCCGGCAACCCGTTCACCGCCCAGGCCAGGGCATTCGTGTCGTCCGTCAGGGTTGCAAGAATCTCGTGCGGCCCGCGACGCTCCAGCGTGCGATAGGGCGCCCGCACCACTTTCCAGCAGAGATCCATGCCCAATTTTAAGATGGTCTTTTGCGCGAAGGTGACCAGCAAGAGCTGGGACAGATAATTCGATCCGACTTTGAGGACGGCCAACCCGATAAATGCCAGGGCAAACAACTCCGAGGTGGTGCCGGCCCCGTTGATCAGCTTGTTGATCACGGCCAACAAACCCACGCTGGAGAGACCGGCCAACAGCCCCGTCATGACCATGAGGATCATCATGGTCCTGGCGTCCCGAAGCAGAAACAGGAGAAACCGGTACAACTTCATCATCGTATCGTGAATTCCGCGTAGGGGTGACTCATGGCTGGCAATCGTGGGAGATGCTATGCGACCTTGGTGGTTGGTCCATCACCCTGACCGTCAGGCCGCTTCCGGTGCACGGCTTCCGCCTCCTGCCAAAACGCCTTGAGCTGACGTGCCAATTCTTGCACATGCGGCGCGACGAACAAGCGTCCGGAATCTTCCGCCGGAAGATACACCGTCCGGCTCATGCCCATCGCCCATTCGCCGAACACCAACCGGGTATCATCACTCGAGTTCGTGAGGGGGTGCTTGGATGCGATCACATTCAACACCTGCCCACGGAAGGGCTTCAGCTCGTACCGCGCCACGGCATGGAAGGTCGCGTAGGTGACTTGATCTTTGTATAAGAACTCGTCCTGATGCTCGGCGGCTTCGGTATGGTGCATGAGATTCCACATGCGTTTCAACTTTCCCTTCCAGAACGACGCCCATTCATCGGCAGGCAACCGGCGCATCAGCCGAAGGTAGGTCGTGACCTTCATCCACACGAACAACAACGGCCAGAGCAGATAGGGCGGACGACTCCAGTGGTTCAGGTAGGATCGTGGATGCCAGGATTCCATGACAGCCAGGATGACTTCTTCTCCCTGTGCCGTGAACTGTTGTGCGACTTCATAGGCGGCCAGGCCGCCGGTGCAGGTACCTCCGATGAAATAGGGACCGTGCGGCTGCACCGACCGGATCTCCTCAATGTAATGCGCCGCCATCTCTTCCACCCGCATGAACGGCTTTTCTTTGCCGTCGAGTCCGCGAGCCTGCAATCCGTAAAAGGGTTGGTCGTCGCCCAATAACTTGGCGAGCCGCGCGAACACCAGCACATTGCCTCCGACCCCGGGCACGGCAAATAGTGGTGGCCGCTTTCCTTCCGGCTGAATGGCCACGAGGGAGCGCCACCGAACCGTGCAACCTTCGTCGGCCAGGACATCCGCCAGTTGTTCGATCGTCGGCGCCTGGAACAAGACGGCCATCGGTAACCGCGTCCCGAATGTCTGCTCAATCGCGCTGAACATGCGAAGCGCCAGCAGCGAATAGCCGCCCAATGTGAAAAAATTGTCGCGCACACCGATGGGCGTAATCCCCAGAACCTGCTCCCAAATCGCCACCAGCTGCAGTTCCACCCGATTTCGGGGTTCGATCGCTTGGGCGCCGTCATGCACCGGCTCGGCAGCGGGCGCCGGCAAGGACGCACGATCCACCTTCCCGTTGGGGGTTAACGGAAATTCCGCGAGAGGAACAATGGCAGCCGGCACCATGTAATCAGGCAGCACCTCCCGCAGTGCCCGGCGAAGGCTGGATGGGTCATAGGCACTACCCTCTCGCGGCGCCACATAGGCCACCAGACGTTTATCGCCCGGCGAATCTTCCCGCACGATCACGACCGCCTGTTTCACGGTCGCATCATTCCCCAACACTGATTCAATTTCACCCAGCTCGATCCGGAACCCGCGCAATTTCACCTGGTGGT
>CAADGJ010000136.1 GCA_900696505.1 uncultured Nitrosospira sp. | reverse complement strand
TGGCGGTCGTGGAGGATGCGGCACAGGCCATCGGATCCGAGTATCGTGACGGTCGACGAGCCGGCAGCATGGGGACAATGGGTTGTTTTTCCTTCTTCCCCAGCAAAAACCTGGGTGGACTGGGTGACGGCGGGATGGTTGTCACGAACGATGAACAACTGGCTGAACGGCTGCAAGTACTGCGTGTTCAGGGTGGTAAACCGAAGTACTATCATCGCGTCATCGGCGGAAACTTCCGGCTCGACACGCTGCAAGCCGCGGTACTCAGCGTCAAGCTGCCACATCTGGATCGTTGGACAAAACTGCGGCAGCAACATGCGGAGCTCTATGAATCCCTGTTCCGGCAATCAGGAGTGGAGGCCGCGTTCGGGGTTCGCTTGCCCCACGCGGCTTACAAACAAAATGGTGTTGCCCACTATCATATTTACAACCAGTTTGTGATCGCAGTTCCCAAGAGAGATGCCCTACGCGACTATCTCAAAGAGAAGGGCGTCGGCACGGAAATTTACTATCCGGTTCCCTTGCACCTCCAGGAATGCCTCGTTTCATTGGGGCATCGCGCTGGAGACTTCCCGGAAGCGGAGCGAGCCTGTCGGGATTTGGTCGCCTTGCCGATTTATCCAGAGCTCAATGAAGATCAGCAGCACTACGTGGCACAGACAGTTGCACAAGGGCTTGCCCGTTAATCATTTCGAGCAGCTGATGCGCGATCTTGCGAACGGCTCTGCGCAGACTCGTTGATCGTGCATCCCTTATGCATACGTAGTGATAAGTATTCATAGAGGGACGGAATTCAGGCACCGCTGTATCAAAGGAGTCAAAATCGTTTCGTTTGTTTTCCCCTCAGATGGGCATCAAAAAATGGTTGTATTGCGCGTCACGTTATGGGGAACACAGTAATACGAACGTCATAGTCAGGGATCTCTGGACATGCCTCCTGTCCCGCGGGGGAAGAGAGAGGCGCTCAGCGTCTTTCTATGCGTTGCCCATTCAACAATGCGCCATGATTGTGTGCACAGTATGACAAGTGGACGAGAATTGATCAGAGCCAGGCTCGCCATCCTTACGCTGGCGGCCGAATTGAAGAATGTCGTCAAAGCCTGCAGGTTGGCTGGGGTCAGCCGGTCACACTTTTATGCCATGAAGAAGGCCTACGAAGCGTATGGTCACGAAGGACTGGCACCGCGTGTGCGCCGGAAGCCCACTATGCCGAATCGCACTCCTGCCGTAGTGGAAAAGCTTATCCTCTCGAAAACACGCGACAATCCGGCTGTGAGTTACATCCGGCTCGCCGAACAGATTCAGCTGGATGGAGTTGTGGTGACGCCCGGGATGGTTCGCTATGTCTGGCAACGGGAGGGGTTATCGACCCGTCAGGCCCGTGTGCAATGGGTCAAAAGAATGAACCGTAGAGACCGTGCATCCAATCAGGGAACTGGTCTTCCAGAAGGCTCGGGGACTCGGCAACTGGATTGTCCTTCAGTGGCCACCCGTTCGATGCCGGTTCCAGCAAGCTGAGCCAGGTGCGTGCGTTGTGAAAGGTCCGGACTGAGTGTGTGAGGTTCTCTAACTAAGTAGTTGCCCCGTTATTTGCTTGACGTGCCTATTTCAAGGCGAGACAATACGCCGGTCATTTGCGGTACTCATTCTAACGAAAGGGGGCGGCACACATGGGATTTGCAGACTTGGTGCAGTTTGTGTTCAGTCGCATTCCGGTGAATTACATCCCGGTATTCAATCCACCCGCAGGCCCAGGCGGCACCGTGCCCGGACCTGAAACCCTGCTGGCATTTGGCTTAGGCTTTGCGGCCTTCGTCCTCTGGCGGGCGAAGCGAGGGGAAGAGTAACGCGCGCTCTGATCGATTCGTGAGCCACTCGCGTGACAAGATCGCGCGAGTGGACATCTTCTCTCCGGTTCGCAGTTCATATCTCTCATCATTGCCAGCTTCTCTGATAAGGCCGTGAAGGTTTTTTGCGTATTGCCTGCGGACGGACTGTCTTCCGGGTAAAGAACACGCGATCTATGTTGCGCGCTTGTGACATTACCGTGTCGTAACACTATGAAGACAGCTGAGCGGTTCCTTTCCAGCCCTGCAGTCACAGCGCCATCTATGCGATCAGACTTGCGGACGGCAGGAATGATTCTCTGCGCAGCCACTTTGGTTGTCGCTATTCTTTTCTGGCCGACCATTGAATCGATGGCGGAGGTCTGGGCCAACTCTCGAACCTTCGGGCATGGCTTTCTGGTTCTACCGGTTGTGGGGTATCTCGTCTGGTCATGTCGGGGGCGTCTGACCTCATTGGTGCCTGTTCCCAATCCTTGGGGAGTGACGGTGCTCCTTGGCATAGGGAGTGCCTGGGTCTTTGGGAAATTGGCGGGTCTAGTCTGGATTCAGCAAGCGGCGGTGGTCGCGTCTCTACCCGGTTTGGTGTGGATGATTTATGGAACGGCGATTCTCCGGGCGCTTTCGTGGCCACTCGGGTTTCTCGTGTTTCTTCTTCCCGTCGGCACGTCCCTCGAACCCTGGCTTCAAGACATGACCGCATGGCTTATTCTCCGCGGACTGGATCTGTCGGGTATCTCCTATGTCTATCAAGGCCGCTTCATCACGGTTGGCCCGGCCGTCTGGGAAGTCGCACCTGATTGTGGAGGGTTGCGATATTTGCTTCCGGGACTGTCCCTGGCCTATGCCTTTGCCGTGTTGACCTACCGGGAGCCGGCTCGGCGCCTTCTCTTTCTGACCTGTTGTGCCAGTGCACTGATGATCGCCAACGGTATCCGCGCCTATGGGATCATCGTCGGGAATCACGTCGGTATCGCAAGTGGTGCCGACCATCGTTTGTTCAGTTATACGATCTACGGTTTGACTATGCCCTGTCTGTTCTGGCTCGGGCTCAAGTGGAAGCAGCGGCCTGACGCCGCCGCGGGAATTCTCCCTGAAGCTTCCGATCGATTTGATGCTCGCACAGCCATGTTCGCGTGCGTTATCGGGGTTGGCGGGTTGTTCCTCGCACGTCTGTCGGTGTGGTTTCTTTCCGGGTCCTTCTGATTCATCACTCGTCACATTCATAGCAACTGCCTCCCGTGAGCAAGAGTCGGGTGTGCCTCTGGTGGCCTCTGGGTTTTGCGTTCGCTCTATATGATTTTCGCTGTTTGAGAGGAATGTACTATGGCCGCTTATCTTCCATTTCATGTTCCGGAAATTGACGATGAGGATATCGAAGCCGTCGTCAACGTCATGAGGTCCGGCTGGCTTACCACCGGCGCCAAAGCGAGGCAATTCGAACAGGAGTTTGCCGCCAAGGTGGGGGCGCGTTACGCGGTCGCGTTGAATTCCTGTACGGCAGCCCTGCATTTGGCGCTGGAAGCTATCGGGCTTGTCGAAGGGGACGAAGTGCTCGTACCCACGATGACCTTTGCGGCCACAGCTGAGGTCGTCACGTACTTCAAGGCCAAACCGGTGCTCATCGATTGTCTTCCGGACACCTTGAACATGAATCCTGATCTTCTCGAACGGGCCATTACACCGCGAACCAAAGCGGTGATTCCCGTTCATTTCGCCGGTCAGCCCTGTGACATGACCCGAATCCTCGAGGTCGGGCGTCGCCATAATCTTCGAATCATCGAAGACGCCGCCCATGCTTTTCCGGCTTCCTATAAAGGCAAGTCGATCGGGAGCATCGGCGACTGCACCTGTTTCTCATTCTACGCCACGAAAAATATCACGACGGGCGAAGGGGGGATGGTTACGACCGACGACGCGGAATGCGCCGATCGCATGCGGCGAATGAGTCTCCACGGACTGAGCCGTGACGCCTGGAAGCGGTATACCAATCAAGGATCCTGGTATTACGAGATTGTCGCGCCTGGCTTCAAATACAACCTGACCGATATGGCGGCGGCTTTGGGCTTGTCACAGTTGCACAAGGCCGATCGATTCTGGAAAACACGGGAGCGATACGCGGCACTGTATGCAGACGGATTTCGCGACCTGCCCGAGATCACGCCGCTGGGCATACAGGATGATGTGCAGCATGCCTGGCACCTGTATGTCATTCAACTTGATCCGGCCCGATTGCGGATCACACGTGAGGCATTCATCGAACGGCTGCAACAACAGCAGATCGGGTGCAGTGTCCATTTTATTCCGTTGCATCTCCATCCGTATTACCGCAACGCCTGGGGATATAATCCCGAACAGTTCCCGGTCGCCAGCCGGGCCTTTCAGAGAATGGTATCACTGCCGCTCTATTCAAAAATGTCAGAGATGGACATCCATCGGACGATTGCCGCCGTGCGAGAAATTGTGCTGGAGGGCAGGCAATGAAACGCGCAGTGGATATCGTTGGAGCGCTCATTGGTCTGCTATTGACCTGGCCCCTCTGGGTACTGGCTGCCATCGCGATAAGGCTTGATTCTCCAGGGCCGGTGTTTTTTACGCAGACTCGCATGGGGCGAGATCGTCGGCCGTTTTTGATCTATAAATTTCGCACGATGACGGCCGACGCACCGTCCAAGGGAGGGCAACTGACAATCGGACAAGATGCCCGCGTAACCGGGGTCGGCGCGGTGTTGCGACAATATAAGATCGACGAATTGCCCCAGCTTTGGAACATCCTGACGGGCGATATGAGCCTGGTCGGTCCAAGACCGGAAGTGCCGCGGTATGTGAACATGTTTCCTGAAGCGTATGCGGACATTCTTGCGGCCCGCCCGGGACTCACCGACCTCGCGTCGCTGAAATATATCGACGAGGCGGCCGTCCTGGCGGCTTCTGCCAGTCCCGAGGAGGAATACGTCACCGTTGTGCTGCCAGAAAAGATCAGGCTGGCCAGGTTTTATGTTCAACATGCTTCGACGATTTTGGACCTGGCCATCGTCATCCAGACGTTGCTGTGCTTGCTAAAAATCCCTGTGGTCGTCTGTGATTTGCCGGACCTGCAGGTGACACGACCTTCTCCGTCGACTGACTTTGGGCCCCGGTGTCTGGCTTTGATTCTTAAATGGCGCCGTCCGCTCATCGTGCTTCTCGATTTGGGTTTGATGGCTCTGGCCAACTACCTCGCCTTCTGGTTGCGTTTCGATGGCCGGATACCGGAAGCGGAATGGGGCACGTTTCTCCTGATACTGCCCTGGGTGCTGGCTATCCGTACCGTCGCGTTCATCATGTTTCGCTTGAATGAAGGCCTCTGGAGATACACCAGTCTCTGGGATTTGAGAAACATCGTTGTCGGCGTAGTCAGCAGTACCCTCGTGCTGTATGCCTGGACACGCTGGGGAATGGGCGTCCGTGAATATCCGCGGTCGATCTTCATCATCGATGCCATTCTTTTGATTAGTTTCTCCGCCGGAGTTCGACTTCCACGACGGATTTTGCGTGAGGCCGTGATTTATCGACCGAAGAAAACCGTCCTTATTATCGGTGCGGGAGATAGGGGCGAACGGGTTGTCCGCGAAATGAAGCTCAACGCGAATTCCAGGTACCAGCCGATCGGATTTATCGATGATCACGCTTCCCTCCGGTTTAAGAGAATCCATGGCGTAAAGGTGCTTGGTTCACGGGAAGACTTGCCGTATGTGCTTTCGACGGAACGTCCGGATGAGGTGATATTGGCGCTTCCGCAGATCACTCCTGATGTGTTGCGTCGCATTATGGCCGATCTCGGCCCGTTTCGAGTCTCGGTCAAGATGCTGCCGAGTATGCAGGATTTGCTCGGGGACCAGAGTGCCGTCAGTCAGATCAGAAACGTTGCCGTTGAAGATCTGTTGGCGCGAGCGCCCGTTCATATGAAGACGGACGCCATGGTGGAAATGGTAACCGGGCGCCGGGTGCTGATCACCGGTGCGGGCGGTTCGATCGGCTCAGAACTGTCGCGTCAGATTGCCTCCATGGGGCCGGAGTCCGTGGTGCTCTATGAGCGCCACGAAAACAGCCTCTATACCATCGCCAAAGAGTTGGACGATCGAGGGGTGGCCACGATCGTGCATCCTGTGTTGGGCGATGTGACGGATCGTCGCCGGCTGATGGAAACGATGACGCGGTACCGTCCGGCCATCGTCTTCCATGCTGCAGCCCATAAACACGTGCCGCTGGTCGAACTCAATCCTGCAGAAGCGCTGAAAAACAATTGCATCGGCACACGTATCACCGCCGAAACGGCAGATCGCTGTGGAGTGGAGCGGTTTGTCCTCATCTCTACCGACAAGGCGGTGAATCCGGCCAGCGTGATGGGGGCCACGAAACGCGCGGCTGAGTTGATCGTCCAAGACATGGCGGAGCGGAGCGCAACACGATTCCTCACGGTGCGCTTCGGCAACGTTCTGGGCAGCAATGGCAGCGTGCTACTTCGCTTTCAGGAGCAGATACAGGCCGGTGGCCCGGTCACCGTTACCCATCCGGACATTCGGCGGTACTTCATGTTGATTCCCGAAGCCGTCCATCTCGTGCTGCAAGCGGCCACATTGGGCGAACAGGGAGCAACCTATGTCTTGGACATGGGTGAGCAAATTAAAGTGTTGGATCTGGCGAGAAACTTGATTCGCTTGTCGGGATTTGTGCCAGGGCGGGAGATTGCCATCAGGTTTGTCGGTCTTCGGCCGGGTGAGAAACTCTACGAGGAATTGATTGGGACTGATGAGGTCGCCGAACTGTCGGCGCTGAGTAAGATTCTCCGTATTCGACGGTCGGGTATGACGAATGTGAGTAAGGTCTCAGGCATGATGATGGCTATGGAGGCTGCCGCCTATCTCAACAATCCAGAGAAGGCGATCGAACGTCTCCGGGAATTAGTGACCGATTTCCGACCGCCGGAAAAAATTGAGGATCCAGGCATCCTGGGGACGGAATGGACTGAGGATGAGCCGGCCTATTCCGGGCCCGGTCGTTAAACACTACATTCGCACTGAGTGTGAATGGCCGGTGATGAGGGCCAGGTTCTTCTCGTACGTGACTTCCAATTCAGAATGGCTGCAATGAACAGAGTGACCGTAACAGGTAGGATGGAGACTATGGGGCAAACGAACGTCATGCCGCAAAATGGCAATATCGCAGCAAATCTGCTCAACGAATATTGGGGCATGGTCCT
>CAADGJ010000135.1 GCA_900696505.1 uncultured Nitrosospira sp. | reverse complement strand
GCATTGCGGAAGAGCAGGGGATCGGCCTCATGCAATTTTTGGAGAGCGGTATCCGAAACCGTCGCATCTCCGCGTACGAACCGGATTTGATTGAGGCAATCACCGGTGCGCACCTTAATGGCAAATGACCGGGGAACCACTTCCAGATACAGGGGCCCTGTGTAGCCGGCCCGGATCTCATCAAACCCGGCGTTCAAGTCGGTCACGACACGGGTGAACACGTCCAGGCGCCCTGTCGTGCTTTTGGGGTTGGCACGGGCGCGGAGCGTGGCCGGCAGTTCGAGGTGCTCCAGGAGCGGCACCAGATAGACATGGCCCTTCTCCAGAATGGCGCCTTGCGTCAGATCCATCTCATACATGACGAGATCAGACTGATAAAAGTCGAGCACATTGAGACGGCTGCTGATGGCCGATAACTCGGGCAAGAAGCTGCTGATCAGCCGATAGGCTTTTTTGCCCAGCCGCAAGTCCAGACTGGCCGGCTGGATCTGCCGGTCTTCGATCGGGGCGTCCGACTTGATGGCGCCACGGGTGATCAGTTGGGTAATGTGCTGGTAAGGTAGAATTCCCTTCGAGGACGCGGCCCGTTTCACAGGTGCTCACCCCCTCCGTCACACCCGTTGCCGGATGCGGCCCAGGAAGGGTGGGCGCCAACCATCGGCAACTCGCGGCCTTGAGGGGAGCCGGGCTGAGGATAGTGATACGTATTGTTTTCGTAGTTTCTCAACACCGCGCCGTCTTCATCCAGATTGACCAGATAGTCTCCCGGGAGTAGCGGAATTTTACCGCCGCCGCCGGGGGCATCGATCACAAAGTGAGGCACTGCCATCCCGCTGGTATGACCTTGCAACGACTTGATGATCTTGAGCCCTGTTTCCACCGAGGTCCGGAAATGATTCGTGCCTTTGGTCAAATCCGCTTGATACAGGTAATAGGGTTTGACGCGCGCCAGCAGGAGTTGGTGCATGAGCCGTTTCATGACTTCGGGGTCATCGTTAACCCCCTTCAGTAACACAGTCTGTGCTCCCAGGGGAACCCCGGCGTCCGCCAGCATGCCGCACGCACGCTTCACTTCGGGTGTCAGTTCATCCGGATGGTTGAAGTGCAGGTTCATATAGAAGGGATGATATTTCTTGATGATCTCGCAGAGTTTCGGGGTAATTCGCTCAGGCAGGCTGCCCGGTACACGCGTCCCGATGCGGATCAATTCCAGATGCGGAATCGTGCGGAGCGATTTGAGGATTCGTTCCAAGAGGTGATCCGGCAGTAGCAATGGATCACCACCGGACAGGATGACATCCCGGACCTCCTGATGTTCCCGCAGATACGCGATGGCCCTGTCGAGCTCCCCCTTTTTGAGGAAGCCCGGTTTGCCGACCAGCCGCTTGCGGGTACAAAACCGGCAATAGATCGGACATTGGTTGGTGACCATCAACAGCACTCGATCGGGATACCGGTGGACCAGATGGGGCACCGGGCTCATCAGATCTTCTTCGAGCGGATCATCCTCCGCATCGGCGTCGGCCATTTCAGCGCGATCGGGCACGACCTGCTTCCAGATCGCGTCACCTTTCTCTTTGATGGTGGCCAACACGGTCGGCGTAATGCGCATGGGATAGTCGCCCACGATGTCTTCGACTTCTTTGGGGTCGACACCGAGCCGCTCGGCTAGGTCTTTTGGCTTCACCACGCTTTGAGCCAGGATGCGCTTCCAATCCTCCACGTGTCTATCCTTTCGCTGATGCCGTTCCAACCGGCCGGGCCGTACTGGCCGGAGCCTTGTCCGGGCATCTCGTCTGATCCGTGATCCTCAATGGTCGCCCTAATAGCGACCTCCTCACGGTTGCGCCTTTTCGTAGTGTGTCTGCAGGTGAGCCAGAATGTCGTGGGTTTCTGTGAGCACCGTGTCTCCGTCTTTCAAGACGGGGACGTAGTACTGGCCGGATACTTCGTAGACTTGCTTGCGCATTGGCCGGAAGTCCGGCACGACCACGTCTTCGTAGGACAGGTTCAATTCACTGAGACGATCCCGAACGACCGCGCAATCGGGACACCATCGGACATGATAGAAGGTCAGAGCCATGAGTTCCTATTGGGGAAAAGAGTGAATAGCCGTCCACTGAACAGATTGCATTCCCGTAATTACCCCGCCTTAGGCAGCCACGCCTGGCGCGATTGCACAGGGCGCCATGATTGCGTCGACCATGCCATGAATGATCTTCTTATTGGCAGGACAGAGTGTTGCCAGGACTCCCCCCAGTTCGGCCTTGTCGCCGGCAACAAAATAATAGGGGGATAAGCGAACCCGCCCGGACATCGGCACCACGGTGTCGCTTCGTTCATCCCAGTAGGACGCTTCGAACAAACGGCCTTTATGGAATTCTTGAAGCACGTAAGGCGTCGTGGGAAAGGACTGAAGCGCCTGCTCCAAGGCCGCAGCCCATTCGACTTGCGGCAGGTCATGCCCGATGGAGACGCCACGGCTGCCCCAGGCGAGTTCGGAGAAGCCTGAGGGCTTGACCACCAGCTGCCGTTCTTTTTGAGTCGTGTGGGCCAGGCGGCGAAAGTCCGATACGGCCCGCCCGCTGATGAGGAGATGTGGGATGACGGCTGTCGGAGGTACGGGTTGCGGGTCGAGAATCCAGGTGCGAGGGAATAATTGTCCCAAGTTCGTTCTCGTCTCGGCGGTCAACGTCTCCTTCCAGAATGGCTCCAGTTCAGGGTGATGGAATAGCCCGAAGGCGAGCTTTTCCTCCAAGGCCGGCTTGTACGGCGGCGTGACGGCGACCTGTCCCTTCTTGGCAGCATACATCATGAGCTCGGATTTCGGGATGTTCTTCAAGTCGAAGAGCTCAAAAAAGCGGTAGAGCAATCCGATGGTCCGCATGCCGTGCTCATCCTGGAGATACAGCCCTTCATCGGTACAACGAACCGCTCGCGGTTCGACACAAAACGCCTGGAAACCGATGTCGCGAAGGCGCTGGGCCATCCATTCCATCTCCGGGCGGTATTCTTTCGCCTCGTCGGAGACAACGATCGCCAGGCACCCTTCCCGGTCGCCCTGCTGAGCGCGCAGCATAGCGGCAAACCCCTGCAACATGCCGTCACGACCGGCAATCAGCGGAGACCGTTCGGATGGTGGAGACGCGGACGAAGGGCTGAGGGCGAGCTGATCATCATAGGCGCGTGTCATGCACGCCGTCAGGCCTATTCCGCCGGGCACGGAGTCGAGCTCCGTGATCACCATGCCATCGGCCGTCGGGATGACATCCGGCCGAATGATGCCCGGTATGAGGTTACGGAACCGGTTCATCCGGCTGAACGTGACGAGGGATTCCGGTTTGCCCTGATCGAGATAGGTCGCAACCCACCCGGGCTGGGTTCCGCGGGCACTTTCTTGATAAAGGCGGTTTAATGCCCGGTAAAACGCCAGAAGATCCTGCCCTAAGTGCTGAAAAAACATGACTTCCGACGAGGAAAGCGGAAAGGGTGTCGGAGAAAGGCGGAATCGTACCGGCGAAACTCCGGAACCGGTCGTGGCTGTGCCCTGTTCCGTGTCGGCCGGGCCATAGACGCCGGCGTGAACGAGCGCATCACGGATTGCGAGACAACGTCGGCGGGCTTCGTCGGAGTTCAACGGCTCACGTGAATGTTGTGCCAGTGCCAATGCAATATCCTCGATGCTCGCAGCGCAGTCGCATGCTTCGCAGTCGCGGT
>CAADGJ010000134.1 GCA_900696505.1 uncultured Nitrosospira sp. | reverse complement strand
AGCGTTCGTTCTGAGCCAGGATCAAACTCTCATAAAGGTTCTACTTGAATTGGACCCGAGGGCCACCTCTTCAATACACCTTACCTTACTCATTTCTCGCTCTATTCAGTTGTCAAAGAACCGTTTCACGCTTCGGAACGTTTCCTCGTTCCCCACGCGAGCCGCGCACTTTACTATGCGCGCCTGACCTTGTCAAGAGGGTCAGGATTTATTTTTTTGATCTGGGGTTCCTGAGAATCCGTCGCAGGTCTTACAACCGCATCGGCCACTAGGCTGGATCAAACGTGCACTCTTATACCAATCCACATTTCTGGAGTCAAGCCTTGAAAAGATCTTTTTAATATCGCAGAGTATTTCTTATGGAAAATTGGTTGACCATAAAACGGCGAAGCCTCCTAAAGATCACTGGAATTGCGGCTGCGGCCGGCCTCACGGGTGGCTGTGACGGAGTTGGATCTTTTTTCGGACGCATGTTCGCCATGCCCCCTCGAGAGACCAACTACTTCACGGAAAATAGGAAATTCTATGTCGTGAACTACTCCGACTCCCCGTTTAATGTGTCTCGCGCCCTCCGACAGGATGAATGGCGCCTGTCGGTGAAAGGCGAAGTAAAAAATCCGTTATCCTTAGGGTGGCGTGAGTTATTAAACCGCGAGAACTTCGAGCAAATTTCCACGCTGATGTGCATTGATACCCTGCCCGGAGGAGACAGCCTCGGAAATGCACGGTGGCGCGGCATTTCATTGAAAAAACTATTGCAGGAAGCCGGCGTCGATGAAGACACGACGCGAGACATCGTGTTTCGAGGAGCCGACGCCTATGACGATAGCATTCCACTGACCCGTGCCATGCAAGATGATGTCATGCTGGCGTTCCTGATGAACGGCGAAAAACTGCCGAAAGAGCACGGATTTCCGCTTCGCCTGCTAGTGCCAGGGCTGTATGGAATCAAAAATGTGAAGTGGATTGTCGAAATCGAAGCCTACGCCGGCGATTACAAGGGCTACTGGCAGCGCAAGGGATGGACCGATGATGGAACCATCAAGACATTTTCTCGCATCGATTCGCCAGGTCATTACCAGACGCTACGCGGTCCAGTGCAACGATTTCGCGGCATTGCTTTCGGCGGGCCAAATTCGATCAGCAGAGTAGAAATCAGTCTGGACGCAGCGCGAACCTGGGATTCCTGTGAAATTGAAACGCCGATGTCGCCCTATTCGTGGGTGATCTGGAATTACACCTGGCACCCGCCCAAACGAGGCAAGTACCAGGTCGCCGTTCGAGCCGTAGATAGCAAAGGGCAGCCACAGATTGCAGAATTGATCCGCCCTCAACCAGCGGGATCAAGCGGACTCCATACGATTATCGCGGACGTCGAAAGCGTCTAGAATCAGACCCCCCTCCTAACATTCGACTATCAATAAATACGTATCACCACTTACCAACTCTTGCCTTCTTGCGCAACCTCCGGCCAAACCCAGCGCGAGCCTAAAACAAATTCTCTCCCAGCTCACGACTGACCGGACATCAAGAGCGAGTTAGGCAGATCGTGCGCAGGAAAGAGGTCGCCTCATATTTCTTCTTCGCGGCACACCGTAAAATTTACTGCGTAGAACATGCGCGAGCGCCATCATCACCACCAGACTCCATCGGCCCGGAGAAGACTGGGAGAAAGCCCTGATCCAAGCTCATTTCAACATGCCATGCTGCAGAAGAATACGCCTCACATGTGCAGACAGAAGAGCGGCATATTCACACACCACCCGCCCCAGGAGTGTTCACTCCGTCAGTTGTTGCGGGGAGACGAGTCAGACTCTCCCGCATTAAAATTCTCGCTGCCCGGCCGAGGGCCGCAACAGGATGCGCCCAGTCGGAAATGAACAGACACGAACCTCCGTGTCCGGCTTTGCAACCGAGATGAATCGTTACCGGCACATGTGGCGGAAGGATCGCCGTCAGACCAAGAGAGAGCGATCAATACCCGTCAGAGCTGCTAGGAAGAGTTTCTGACCCGAATTGAAAATTGAAGGATATCGAGGATTGATTGTGGGGTGTATGGCAGATAACAACACTGATGACTTGTAGAGTCGTTTAGCGGCCCCCTCCATCAGCTCGCACACCGGCAAACGTAGACGCGAACAATTCAACCATCGCTCGCACACCTTTTCTCACCGCATCCGAGACTTCGTCCCTCGGTCCGTAGCCGAGGATCGCCTGATTCCACAGGCTCCCGGGGGTCTTTTGCGGCGTATAGGAACCTGCATTGCAATCCACGTGGTAGGCGGCGATGTATTGTTCACCCACCGTCCAGACTTCGCAGGTGAAAAACCCGAGCTGATTGAGGCGCTCAGTCGCGTCAAGAGATGGACCGCTCGATGCTTCGAGGACTATGCCCGGCACCTTGTTCAGCAACGTAACGCGCGTTACGTCGGTCAATTCAGCCGCACTGATACCGAGCTTTTCGGCTGTTCCTTGAGTCTGCACCTCAACAGCGACAAATTTTTTAATGTGCCGCATGTCGGCGACCGGGACCGAGTCCGGATTGGCGCCGAAGACCGGCGTCACGTGTGAGAAGCCGATGCCCAGCAGCAGAAGCAAGGACCACCTGTTAGTCACGATGGCGCGTCCCCACATAATCAATCTCCCTCGTCTGAAGAACCATTCAATAGTTCGACCCTATTCGCCTCGCTTGATATACCTCAGCTTGACGCTCCATATCCAGATCTAGATGCATTCAAGAGAGGATGCGGCATGCGTATCTTCACGCAGTCTTGTCAGAATATTCTGAAAACAACGTAGGAGAGTCACTCTCACTTGTCCTGGCTCTGCGACACGTTCGGCTCAGCACTGTGCCAAATCAAATCGAGGTGGATCACGAATCTCACGTGCCCCGTTCACAAAGCGACCGCATTCTAAGCCGAATGAAACATATCGGCCACTTCCTGCTTGGTCAGTTCCCGCCATTGCCCAGGTTGCAGATCACCCAAGGTGATCGAACCAATTGCAACCCGCACCAGTCGCAAGGTCGGGTGGCCAACCGCCGCAGTCATCCGCCGGACTTGCCGGTTCATCCCCTCGCGTAAAGTGAGTTCCAACCAAGCTGTGGGAATATGTTTTCGAAATCGAATTGGAACGGGCCGGTCAGGCAAACGCGGAGCTTCCTCGAGAAGGCGGGCCTGTGCCGGCCGTGTGCGCTTCCCTCCGAGCAGCACGCCGGCTTCAAGACGCTTTAGCGCTGCCGCATCGGGAATACGCTCAACCTGGACAAGGTACACTTTTGCGAGAAGATGTCGGGGATCGGTGATGTGATGCGCCAGCGTTCCGTCGGAAGTCAGGAGGAGGAGTCCTTCGCTATCACGATCCAATCGGCCGGCTGGATAGACATCCGGCACATCAATGTAACGGCTCAGTGTGGGGCGCCCATCAGGATCGGTGAAACAAGGCAGGACGTCGTAGGGCTTGTGAAGGGCGAGTGTACGTGAAGGACGGCGAGCCGTCACAGGCATGCGCTGCCCTCCAGGACTTCAGTCGTAATGGCTCTGTAGGGGACAGAACAGGTGACGCAGGATGAAATACCCATGTGCACGAGAGGTCACCGATACGGAAGGAAGGTCCAGACTCTCGCGATCAGTCGAGCCGCCTGAAGCGCGCCGCATACTCCTCAGGAGGGATGGGGGTGCTCCAAAATGCAGACTTGCTCTGATTGAGGATACGGGTTTTCACTAATAAGCTCCCGTCTCCTTCCACGGTCAATTCCTGGGCATATTCGGAAATATTCCGCAGCGGTTCCTCGGCCACACCACCCTCCGCACGGGTTCGATGGATCCGGATCCGATTAGGCTCACAGACCACTCGATCTTCCGGCTGCAAATCTAACTGATGCGCGGTAATGGCTCCATCATACCGATTGACCAGCTCCAGCGTGTCGTCATGCACCAACTCCACGCGAACAGACTCCTGCGCAAGGTCCGCAGGCGCAGCCACTCCCAACATCGCATTCAGCGTGAGCTTACTATCGCGGTTCCGATAAAAATTCATCGACCCGGGCAACGCTTCTCCTTGCAGTTCATACATCCCGCCGATCTTCGGACATTCCGGCCACGCCAAACTCGGCTTCAACGTCGGTGGCAGAGTCGCCACCGGGGCTGGACGGCATCCGTCGAGATACAACAATGCAATCAGCGCCACCGAACAGAGCTGAAAGAGCGTTCCTCGTCGGGCATGAGTGATGGAAAGATGCGACCACATTCTTCAAGTCTAGCGAAGCGCTCACCGGCCTGTCTAGAGAGAAGAAGGGGAAAAGGCCCCCTGTTCCGAAATGTTCACGGGCTGCGCCAATCTGAGACATCCCCCCGCAGCTCCTCGGCTATCTGGTTGGCAAGAGCCTTGCCCAGCCATGCGAAATATGTTTCCATCAGCTGACTCTTCCCCCAGCTAAAAGACGACCGTCGGTCAGTGCCGCAACCAAGGAGTCCAATCATGCGATGGCAAGGCCAGCGCGAGAGCCAGAACATTGAAGACCGCCGAGGCATGGGCGCGGCCCGGTCCGGCGCGGGTATAGGGTTGGGCGGGCTTGTGCTCGTGCTCGCCGTCAGCTTTGTGACAGGCACCAATCCCCTCACGCTCCTCAATCTCCTCACCGGCGTGCAGGAGATCACCGGTCCCGCGGTGCCAGATCGCCCCAGACCAACCGGTGCGCCAAGCGACAATCTTGGGAAGTTTGCCGCCGTCGTCTTGGCCGATACGGAAGACACTTGGCGCGCGCTGCTCCCGCAAATGGGCAGTGCCTATCAAGATCCGCAGTTGGTGCTGTTCACAGGTGCTGTACGGTCCGCCTGCGGCACCGCCTCATCCGCCGTGGGGCCCTTTTACTGTCCCGGCGACCGGAAGGTCTATCTGGACCTCTCATTTTTTCAGGAACTGGCCCGACGGCTTGGCGCTCCCGGCGACTTTGCGCAGGCCTATGTCATCGCCCATGAAATCGGGCATCACGTGCAGAATCTGCTCGGCCTCGCTGAACAGGTTACCCGGCAGCAACAACGCAGTTCCCCGGCCGAACGCAACGCGCTTTCCGTCCGCATGGAATTACAAGCCGATTGTTTTGCGGGTGTGTGGGGATACCATGCCAGTCGTAGTCGGCAATTCATCGAACCCGGCGATTTTGAGGACGGACTGCACGCCGCTGCAGCCATCGGTGACGATCGCCTTCAACAAATGGGGCAGGGTTACGTGCAACCGGAAAGCTGGACTCACGGGTCATCCGAGCAACGGATGGCCTGGCTGCGGCGTGGTCTGCAGTCAGGCGATCCTCAAGTGTGCGATACCTTTGCCGGCGGAAGATCCTAGACAAGTGCAGAAGGCTGGATAACGGAGTACAGAGCGGAAGAAGAGACTGGGGGACTGCCGGCGAGTTAAAATCCGATACTGATGCCGCCGCCACTGCGGGTGCCGCCCCCGCCGATTCCGACACCACCGAACACGTTCCACCAGGGACCGGGCGCCGAACGTTCCTCTGCTCGTTTCGCGTCCCATCGATGGAGATGTTTGACGTCCAGCGTAGGGAAACGATAGTCGGCTTCATCCATTTTTTCCACTGAACTCCCCGTCACCTCTCCGACAACCGTCACTCTGGTGCCTTCGGCAATGGTGGCTGGATCGAGAAACTCCTTTTGTAGGGCGAGAAATCGCCCTTTGGATTCCATCCGGTCGGTCACGGGCTCCTGGTCACTATCCAATGGCAGCTGCAGGACTTCCAGCTGCGTGCCTCCCTTCAGGGCCTTCGCCTTCAGAATCTCTCCACCAACGACGACGACTTTGCCGCGATAGGAATCGGGGGATTCAACGATCTGGCTGAACGTCACGGCTTTATCGACCTGCGGTTCCAGTGATTCCGGAATGACCGGCGTCGCGCAGCCGGCGGCAACGGCCGCCACTCCAATGATCAGTGCCTGAAGGCTCTTTTTCATCAACTCAGTATAGCCCAGCCCGGCGCCTGATACTACGGCGCAGGCGCACAACACATTCATTTCCTCCGGCACGGGCCCTGGTTTATACTGCACAGACCTGACGACATCCACACGAAAGGAATAGTTCGTATGTCACGCTCCCCGCTTCGTTACTCACATCAGCTCATGCGTTGTGCGGTACTGACGGTTGCCTCCGTTGCGTTCGTCGCCGGCCTCTTCACCGTCTCGGCCTCGGCATTTGATGCAGCAGCACTAGATCGCGCCAAGCTGGCGACCATCGGCGTTCTGGAAGACACGCAAGATCAGCGTACGCCTGACAAACCGGGGAAAATTTTAGTGCGTGGCACGGGGTTTCACCTCCGTGATGGGTACATCGTGACCGCCCGCCATGCGGCGGAAAAGCAGGATGTCACAACCGGCACCGTCATTCAAAAACAGATCCATGTGTTGACGACCGACCTCCATGAGATTCCCGCAGACCTGGTTGGTGACAGCGCCTTCATGGACGTCGTCGTCTACCGCGTTGCTGAAGCACATCGCGCCAAACTCTTGGCCAACGTGGCCTTTGCTCCCGGTGACGTGCAGCCAGGGCAGGATGTCTTTACCGTCGGGTATCCCATGGGCTGGGGCCCCACCATGTCGTTCGGCCACCTGGGCAATACGAACACGTTCCTTCAGACGGTTGATACACGGCTAATTCAAGCCGATGTCGCCGCCTGCAGCGGCAACTCCGGTGGCGGCCTCTTCAACGACAAGGGTGAAGTCGTCGGCATCATGCATGCCATCATACAAACGGAACGCGACGACTCGACCGCTCACTGCAGTCGCATGGCCTTCGCCATTCCCGCACTGCTCGCTGAACGCATCGTCACCGCCGCGTTGGACGGCAAGCCGCTGACTTTCTCCAAAATGGGCATTCACATGGTAGCGGTAAAAGACGGCACCCGGTGGCGCATGGCGGTAAAAGACGTTATGGAACCGGCCAAGTCCGCCGGCATTCAAAAGCACGATGTCATTATTGCCGTAGATGACACCGACATTCAGGACGCAGCGCATTTGAAAAACTATCTCATTGAGCGGACCAAGCCCGGCCAACAAGTGAGCGTAAAAGTCCGCCGCATCGATACCAACCTCACTTTTACGGTGACGTTAGGAGGCGGATAAACGCTCGGCAGGCCCGGTAGGATGATTAACACGGTCCGTTGACAGTGGCGCCTACAAGCAGGCTGATTCCCGCAGAAGGGCGGACTAGCCTGCGCGGTGCGCGGCCTCTGTTTATCGAATGTGTGCGCCCAGAGATAGTAGGGTGAGAATGCTGAGGTAGCCTGAGGCCACGGTGGACTTCACGCTGCTGCTACCCGGGCAACGCTTGATACCAGCCATTGGCCCGCACCAGCGTCACCGGCTGGTCGAAGAGCCGGCTGAGGTTCACATCGGTGAGCAGATTCGTTTTCGTCCCATCCGCAACCACTTCACCCTCCTTGAGAAGCACCACGCGTTCGATCTCGGGTGGAATTTCGTGGAGATGGTGCGTGACCAGCAGAATCGTCTTCCCTTTCCGGATTTGCGCGCGCAGCAGATCGAGATATTGAAAACAGGCTTTGAGGTCGAGCCCGCTCGTGGGCTCATCCAGCACCAGCACAGCTGGATCATGCACGAGCGCGCGCCCGAGGAGAAACCGCCGTTGTTCACCGGTCGACAGATGACCGAAGGTGCGGCCAGCTAACTGGTCGATCCGCAATTCCCGCATCACCTCCCGGGCACGAGCGACCTGCTCCTGGCTGAAGGTTTGGTGGTCATACGTGTCGTTGCTCGCATAAAATCCGGACAGGATGACGTTCAGGCCTTCAGCGCAAATCAAATAGTCTCGCTGCAGGTCATGCGACACGATTCCCAACTGCTTCCGAACGTCCCACACACTCCACCGCTCCTGGCCGAACAGCTGCACTGTGGTGTCATCGAGTGCCAGGGGATGAACTTCGCCAGATAATAACTTCAGCAGAGTAGACTTTCCGGCGCCATTGGGACCGACGATCGCCGCATGTTCTCCTTCACGCAGCGCGAAGGAAAAATCCGAGAAGACTCGGGTCTCTCCTCGATAAACGGTCGCGTGCCGAATATCCACAATGGGGCGGGAAGTTACTGTGACTGATGCCGCCTTGACGGGAGCGGAAACCGGTGTCGCAACCGGACGCGTAACCGGCTTTCCGGCACGACGCGACTGTTCGAGCCCGGCGCGAGCCAGCGCGTCCACTCGTTCGTTGTCCACATGGCCATTGTGTCCCCTGACCCAATGCCATTCGATAGTGTGGCCGGAAGCCAATGCATCCAGACGACGCCAGAGATCTTCATTTTTGACCGGCTCTTTGCTGGCAGTTTTCCAGCCCCGGCGCTTCCAGCTATGGATCCATTCGCTGATGCCCTTTTGCACATACTGAGAATCCGTGTAGACTCGAGCCTTCACCGGGTGCGTAAACCACTGCAGCGCCTCTATGACCGCGAGCAACTCCATCCGGTTGTTGGTCGTGGCCGGCTCGCCTCCACAGAGTTCCGTTTCTTCCCCTTCCAGGCGCAGCAAAACTCCCCAGCCACCAGGGCCGGGGTTTCCGCTACAGGCACCGTCTGTGTAGATCTCGATCATGCCAGGACGTTCCTCTGAGCGCTCACCAAACACTTCACCAATCACTCTCCTCAGTGCGCATCCACGGATATCTCCCCCGTGTCATCACGAGCAGAAGCGAGTAAACGACGCAGGCATGACAGACCGCTATACTTCGGTAGGGCCAGCGTTGGGCTTCGAGGATGCTTTTGAGCTGGCTGAAGAACCAAGCCTGTTGATGGAGCCGGAGATTTTCGGGGTCGAAGTTTTCACATCAGCGTTTTGGGCTCGATGCAGGAGAGCATGGTCCATGAGCACGAGGGCCATCATGGCTTCGGCAATAGGAGTGGCACGAATACCGACACAGGGATCGTGACGGCCATTGGTTTCGACGGACTGTGGCTTGCCAGCCTTATCGATCGAACGACGCGGCACGCGAATGCTCGAGGTCGGCTTGATGGCGATGGTCACCACCACATCCTGCCCGGTTGAAATTCCACCGAGAATCCCGCCTGCATGATTGGTGACAAATCCCTCAGGCGTGAGTTCGTCCCCATGCTCGGAACCTCGCTGGGCGACTGAAGCAAAACCGGCCCCGATTTCCACTGCCTTCACGGCATTGATGCTCATCATGGCGCCGGCCAGGTCCGCATCCAGTTTGGCATACACCGGGGCACCCCACCCTACCGGCACATGCTCCGCGACCGTCGTGATTTTCGCACCGACCGAGTCACCCGCTTTCCGCAATTCGTCCATGAAGGATTCGAGCCGTTCGACCACCTCGGCGTTGGCAGAGAAGAACGGATTCTTGCTCACCGTGTCCCAGCTTTGAAACGGAGCCTCGATCGGGCCCAGTTGACTGAGATAGCCACGGATCATGACGCCATGCGTTTCGTATAGCCACTTTCTCGCGATCGCAGCGGCCGCCACCCGCACAGCGGTTTCACGGGCTGAGGACCGCCCGCCCCCCCGATGATCGCGGATGCCATATTTCTGCCAATAGGTGTAGTCCGCATGGCCGGGACGGAAGGTGTCGATGAGGTTCCCATAATCCCGGCTGCGCTGATCTTCGTTTCGGATGAGGAGGGCGATCGGCGTGCCCGTCGTCCGTCCTTCGAACACCCCGGATAGGATTTCAACGTGGTCGGATTCCTGCCGCTGCGTGACATGGCGGGACGTGCCGGGCTTGCGGCGATCCAGATCCTGCTGAATATCTTCGGCGGAGAGTGCCAGCCCCGGCGGACAGCCATCGACGACGCAGCCGATGGCCGGTCCATGGCTTTCGCCGAATGAGGTGACGGTGAAGACTCGGCCCAACGTGTTGCCGGCCATGAATGGGATGGCTCCTGCTATTCGACAAGATCCAGCTTAATGCGAAGTTCCTTCAACTGATCGGCACTCACGGCAGATGGAGCCTCGGTGAGCGGGCACTGCGCGCGTTGGGTCTTCGGGAAAGCAATGACATCACGAATAGAATCGGCCCCGCCCAGGAGCATGATCAATCGATCCAGACCGAAGGCGATCCCGCCGTGCGGCGGCGCGCCATACTCCAGGGCTTCCAGCAAGAAGCCGAACTTGGCCTGCGCCTGATCCTTCCCGATACCCAACAGGTCGAGAATCCGAAACTGAATATCACTGCGATGATTACGTATGCTACCGCCGCCGATTTCACTCCCGTTGAGCACCATATCGTACGCCTTCGCTCTGGCCTTCAATGGCTCCGTGTCCAGGAACGGAACATCTTCGTCCATCGGCGCCGCAAAAGGATTGTGCATGAAGATATAGCGCTTCTCTTCCGGCGAATAGTCCAGCAATGGGAACTCGGTCACCCAGAGGGGCTTCCAGGCAGTTTTATCGATCAAATTCAGCTCTTCACCCAGCAACAGCCGGATCCGCCCCAGCACGTCATGCACGATGGCCGGCTTATCCGCTCCGAAAAGAACCAGGTCCCCGGGCTTTGCCTCCGGCAAGGCCGCGGCAAAGGCCTGCGCGTCGAGAAATTTGGCAATCACGGACTCCAATTGCCCTTCCGCGGTGACCTTCAGCCAGGCTAAACCTTTGGCGCCGAAACTTTTGGCCGTCTCACCAAGCGCATCGATACGGCTCCGCGCGATGGTCGCCCCGCCGGACACAATCAAAGCCTTCACGAGCCCGCCTTTGGTCGCCGCGTCTTTAAACACTTTGAAGTCACTCTTCGCCGCAAAGGCCGTGACATCGTACAACGGCATATCGAAGCGCAGATCCGGTTTGTCGGAGCCATAACGCCCCATAGCTTCGGCATAGGTCATTCGTGGAAACGGTACGGGCAACTGCACGCCACCGGCATCCTTGAACACAGACACGATCATCCGCTCCATGAGGGACATGACCTGCTCGCGATCTACGAACGACATTTCAAGATCGATCTGGGTAAATTCCGGCTGGCGATCGTTGCGCAGATCTTCGTCACGGAAGCAACGAGCAATCTGGTAATACCGGTCGACCCCGCTGACCATTAAGACTTGCTTAAACAACTGCGGCGACTGCGGCAGCGCATAGAACATGCCCGGATTGACGCGACTCGGCACCAGATAATCCCGCGCGCCTTCCGGAGTGCTCTTCGTCAGGACCGGTGTTTCCACTTCGAGAAAATGCTCGGCATTTAAAAATGCACGCACGGCCTGCATGATCCCGTGACGCAATCCCAGCAACCGCTGCATTCGCGGGCGCCTCAGGTCGAGATAGCGATATTTCAACCGGAGGGACTCGGTGATTTCGATGTCGTCTTCAATCATGAAAGGCGGCGTCTTCGCTTCGTTCAGAATCTCCACGGCATCGACGAAGATCTCAATCTCGCCCGTCGGCAAATGCGGGTTGCGAGACTCCTCGGGGCGAGCCATGACCTGACCGGTGACCGACACAACGCATTCACTCCGGAGTGTATGTGCCGCCTGATGAACAGCGGCATTCCGCTCAGCGTTGAACACGACCTGCGTCAATCCTGTCCGATCACGCAAATCGATGAACAGCACCATGCCGTGGTCACGACGCCGTTGCACCCAGCCGTTCAACACGACCTGTTGACCGACGTGTGCCTTGGTCAACTCCCCGCACCGATGGGTCCTGATCTTCATGCTCTTCTCCGCGTTGAATTCCGCGACGGCTTTGCAGGGCCCCGCTGGCCTAGGCGCGAGCCCGAAGGCCCGCTTCGCCGATTCTGTTGAAATTTCTGGTCCGAGCCAGAACGATTCCCTGGCGTCCTTCGCCCCGCGCCTTGAGATTTTCTGTCAAATGAGCCTCGTTGAAAACCTGCTCCCGAAGGCCGAGGCTTCCTCACCGAATCGGGAGGATTCGCCATAGGAACACGTTCGTCGCCTTGAGGGACCGCACCCGGCCGAGGCCGTTGGAAGGCTGTTGTCTTTGCAGGACGGCGGAACTTCGCCCCAGGACTGAGTGGGCGTTTCAGACCACCACGACCAGGACGCCCAGAGTTCGCGCCACCCGAACCTCGAACTGATCGAGGTCCGAAGTCCGCACGTTGAGATTTGGGGCCACGCCCGGAACGTTCCGGCTTAGGTGGGCGTGGAGGGGCGGGCTCTGTAGGGGGCATCCAGCGTACCGGTTTGCCCGACGCGTCCAACTCCGGATGTTCGGCCCTTGCCACACGATCTTCCACCAGTTCCCGTAACCGATTGGCCTCACGGTCGGTTAAAAACCGATATTCCCCCGATGCCAAGTCTCCCAGCAAGAGAGGCCCCATCCGAACACGTGTCAGCTTGATGACCGAATGGCCGACCGCCTCGATCATCCGCTTGACCTGGTGCTTGCGGCCCTCATGGATGGTGACTTCCAGCCACGAATTGCTTTCGGCTCTGCTGACTTTATTGATCTTCGCCGGGGCGGTAAAACCATCTTCGAGTTTGACTCCCCGTTCGAGCGTCTCGATTTTCGCATCGTCGAGGACACCTTTGACCTTGATGAGATAGGTCTTCGGCACATGGTAGCGCGGATGGAGCAGCGCCTGGGCCAAATCACCATGATTGGTGAGCAACATGAGTCCTTCGCTATCGAAATCCAATCGGCCGACCGGGAACACGCGCACCGTTACGCCACGCAAAAAATCCTTCACGGTCGGACGACCTTCCGGATCATCGAGGGTGGACATGACGTTCTTGGGCTTATTGAGGATTAAATAGACATAGGGCTGCGCGGCTCGCAGATGTTTGCCATCCACTTTGACATGATCGCGCTCGGGATCGACTTTAGTGCCAAGCTCTTTCACCACGTGGCCGTTGATGGTCACGCGTCCGGACACAATCAATTCCTCAGCTTTTCGCCGGGAAGCGATGCCGGTACCGGCAATGAGTTTTTGCAGACGAACGGTCATATGGTGTGAAAGGGACAACGTATCAGGTAAAGGGATCGCCGTGACTCACCGTTTAGGTGGCATATCTAGCACTGTTATTCCCACTCGATCGTGCTCGGAGGCTTAGAGCTGATGTCATAGACGACGCGGTTGACGCCCTTCACTTCATTGATGATCCGGCTCGACATCCTTCCCAGTACGTCGTTCGGAATCTTGGCCCAGTCAGCGGTCATGCCATCGAGGCTTGTGACGGCCCGAATCGCAATCACATACTCGTAGGTTCGCTGATCGCCCATCACGCCGACAGTTCGGATCGGCAATAACACGGCAAAAGCCTGCCAGATTTCCCGATAGAGTCCGGCGGCGCGAATTTCCTGATCGACGATCGTCTCGGCCCCGCGCAAGATGGCCAATCGTTCTTTGGATACCGGGCCGAGCACCCGGATCGCCAACCCCGGACCGGGGAACGGCTGCCGCCAAATGATCTCATCCGGCAAGCCAAGCTCCTGCCCCAGCACCCGCACTTCGTCCTTGAATAATTCGCGCAGCGGCTCGACCAACTTCAGTTTCATTTTCGTCGGTAACCCGCCGACGTTATGGTGAGTTTTGATGGTTGCGGAAGGGCCTTTGAAGCTGACGCTTTCGATGACATCGGGATACAGCGTACCCTGCACAAGATATTTGATGCCCTTGAGCTTCTTGGATTCGGCTTCGAAATTCTTGATGAAGAGGCGGCCGATGATCTTCCGCTTGCGCTCCGGATCAGTCACATTTTTCAACGCCGTCATGAACTGGGTCGTACGATCGAGGATGCGCATGTTGAGGTGCAGTTGCGACGCAAAGGTCTTCTCGACCTGCTCACGCTCGCCGGCCCGCAACACCCCGTTATCGACGAAAATACAGGTCAATTGATCGCCGACCGCCCGATGCGTCAGAGCCGCCGCCACCGACGAATCCACTCCACCGCTCAAGGCACAAATCACCCGCTCCGTCCCGACTTGCTGCCGGATCTGCTCCACAGCAGTGTCGACATAGGAACGCATCGTCCAGGTCGGTTTGCAACCGCAGATGTCGTAGACAAAGTTCTTGAGAATCGTGGCACCTTCGGCGGTATGGGCTACCTCCGGGTGAAACTGCAGACAATAAATACGCTGTTTGGCATCGTGCCGCTTCATCGCCGCGATGGGAGAATTGTCCGTATGGGCAATAGAACGGAAACCTGGCGGCATCCGCTCGATGCGGTCTCCGTGCGACATCCACACCACAGTGGACCCACCGCGTCCAATACCCTTGAAGAGATCCGAGCGATCGTCAAGTTGCAGCTCGGCCCGGCCGAATTCGCGGTGCGGCGCTTTCTCCACTTCACCGCCCTGGAGATGCGTCACCAACTGCATCCCATAGCAGATTCCAAGTATCGGGATGCCTTGATCCAAGAGTTGTTTGGGGATTTTCGGGGCCTTCTTGTCGTAGACACTCGAGGGACCGCCTGACAGGACGATACCTTTGGGCCGATAGGCCAACACTGTCGCGAGCGAAACCGTGCAGGGCAGGATCTGCGAATAGACCTGCGCTTCACGGATACGTCGTGCAATGAGTTGCGTGTACTGGGAGCCGAAATCGAGAACAAGAATTCTATCGTGCCAAAGTTCCATGAGTGTGCGCGGTGTACGAGATTAGAGGTTCAGTGCGGGGGCTGACGAAAACGGGGAAGGCAACGCCTCTCGCCCGTTCTACGCGTGTTATTCCCAATCAGTGCGATAGTTGGGCGCTTCTTTGGTAATAATCACGTCATGTACATGGCCTTCGCGGAGCCCGGCCAATGTCTGGCGAATGAAGGTCGCCTTCTGTTGTAAATCGGGAATGGTCTTACATCCGCAATATCCCATACCGGATTTCACACCACCAACCATCTGATAGATGTGCGGCGCGAGAAGACCTTTGTACGGTACGCGGCCTTCGATACCTTCCGGAACCAGTTTCGGTGTCGGACGACCACCCTGCCCGTAACGATCCCCACCGCCACGCTCCATGGCCCCGATGGACCCCATTCCACGGTAAACCTTGTAGGTGCGCGCTTGGAACAAGACCGTTTCGCCTGGAGCTTCTTCCGTACCAGCCAACAAACTTCCGAGCATAACGACCGAGGCGCCCGCGGCCAAGGCTTTCGTAATATCGCCGGAATATTTAATCCCGCCGTCCGCGATCACCGGAATTCCCGATCCGGCTAAAGCCCTGGCGCAATCGGCGATGGCCGTCAATTGGGGCATGCCGGCCCCCGACACCATTCGTGTGGTGCAAATCGAACCGGGCCCGACGCCGACTTTAACTGCATCCACACCTGCCTTCACCAAGTCCTTCGCTGCCTGTGCGGTTGCAATGTTGCCGGCAATGATATCGAGTTTCGGATGGGCTTTTCTGACCATTTTGACCGTATCAAGCACCGCCTGGGAATGCCCATGGGCCGTATCGACGACGACGACGTCTACGCCGGCCTTCACCAGCAGGTCCACTCGATCCTTCGTATCAGGCCCCACGCCAAGTGCCGCACCAACACGCAAGCGACCGTGGGCATCCTTGCAGGCGTTGGGGCACTTGATCCGCTTTTCAATGTCCTTAATGGTGATCAAGCCTTTGAGTTCGAACTGCTTATTCACCACCGGCAACTTTTCAATCCGGTGCTCGTGCAGGATCTCACGGGCTTTCTCCAGGCTGGTGCCTTCCGGCGCAGTGACGAGCTTGTCACGCTTCATGACCTGCGAAACCTTGAGATCCATCCTCGTCTCAAATCGCAAATCGCGATTCGTCAGGATGCCGACCAATTTACCGCCCTTCGTCACAGGGATGCCGGAAATCCGGTATCGGGCCATCAAGTCGTGGGCATCACGGATGGTTTGATCAGGCGAGATGGTGATGGGATCAAGAATCATCCCGCTTTCAGACTTTTTGACCCGGTCAATTTCAGCCGCTTGGTCGGCAGGCGAGAGCACGCGGTGCACAATGCCGATGCCGCCCTCTTGGGCCATCGCGATGGCTAACCGCGCTTCCGTCACGGTGTCCATGGCGGCACTCACGATGGGAATATTCAGATGAATATTCCGAGAGAGGCGAGTGCGGGTATCGACTTCGGTCGGAAGAACTTGCGATTTAGCCGGAACCAGGACGACGTCGTCATAGGTCAACCCGAGCCGAATCTCCTTCTCTAACATCCGCTGCCACCCTCTCCCGGGCTTCCTGCCCGCTGCCCTTAGACTCTCGTGGTTTTATCGATCTGCCCCAGTTCGGCTGCGGCATCCGCTTCTTCCTGCAACCGCTCGCTGCCTTCTTCTGCCGGCATAAATTGCTGCACTCTGGTGTTGCCGCTATCGACGGCGAATACGCTTCCCCGTGAATCCACCACAATTCCGTAGGGGAAGTTGAATTGTCCGTCGCCGCCGCCGAAGCCACCCCACTGAGAAATAAAGTTCCCCTCACGATCGAACTTTTCAAGACGATGGTTCCCGGTATCCGTGACATACACGTCACCTTGGCCATCCACGGCGATACCCCAGGGGGAACGAAGCTGCCCCGCCTCTTGCGCCAACGGACTGCTGGCATGGCCGGCCTCAGAACTTCCTCCCCATTTCGTCAACAACTGAGGCAGGACGTTCGTGCTGGTGTCGAACTTCTGTACGCGATGGTTGCCCATATCGACAACATAGACGGTGCCGTCTGCCTGATCGACGGCGATACCGCGCGGGAAATAGAACTGTCCGTCGCCGTTGCCGAAACTTCCCCACGACATAATGAATTCGCCGGTCATGTCGAATTTCTGGACTCTGAAGTTCGCACTATCGACGACGTAGATATAGCCGCGCACCCGATCGATCGCGATGCCCCACGGCGCATTGAACTGGCCTTCGCCGTTTCCACGCGACCCGAACTTCATCATGTAGCCGCCCAATTTGCCGTCGAATTTCTGGACGCGGTGATTGTTCGTATCGACCACGTAGACATCGCCCTTGGCATCGCAGGCAATACCGGTCGGATTGTGAAAATTGGCGTTGGCCGCACCGAAGTTTCCCCAGAGAATGATGAAATTGCCGTTACGGTCAAACTTCTGAATACGGTTGTTGCCGTTGTCGACGACAAAAATGGATCCCTGCTGATCGATGGCCAGACCGTACATCGGCGCCATGAACTCGCCGCCGTGCAATAGTGATGCGCCGCGGCCCGGCTTGCCCCACTTGGAGACGCAGAGATAGCCGGAAGTATTGACGAGAATGGTGGCGCTTGCCGGCGTCGAAATGTTGTTCCCGAGATCTTTAAACCAGACGATGACCGTTTTCTGCCCATCGCCCGGAGAAAGAATGAAGGGAATCGTCGCGCCGAACTTGATGGCCGGCGGAACGTCCACCCACCCGGGCGTTCCCGCCATCGGGGTCATCGGATTTTCGGAGATATAGTACGCGGCAACGCCCGTATCGAGGTCGGTTGCGGAAATTGTGACAACAATTTCCGGCGAGTTCGTCATGAAGGCGCCGTGGTTGATCACGGCATACGGCGTTTGCGGGGCCGTGATGTCGATCAGCACCGGTGTCGCCGAAACTTCCTCCGACAACGTACTCTCTGTGCCGTCCTCATAGACTGCCGTCAGCGCATAAAAGTAGGCTTGGTCGTTGGTCAGCCCGGTATGATTGTAGGGACTCGTCACACCCTCGATCTTCGTACCGCCTTCTACGGTCAGGTTGGGAGAGGTATGGAAATAGAGATTGTAGGAAGTGGCTTTCGGCACCTCCATCCAACTCAGGAACGTTTCCGTATCACCAGGCTTGATCGCCAGATTGCCGGGAGCAGGGTATTCGCTGACGACCTGAGCCCGTTCACGCTCTTCTTTCCCGCGATTCAATTCTTCATCGGTCGGCACATACTTGATGACGCGGTGATTGCCGCTATCCACGACATAGACTGCGCCTTCCTTATCGACCGCAACACCTGACGGAAAGTTCAGCTGGCCTTCCGTTTTTCCGCGATTGCCCCAGGCACAGAGGAAGGTGCCGTTTCCGTCAAACTTCTGAATGCGGTGATTGCCTTGATCCACTACATACACGTTGCCCAAGGCATCGCAGGTCACGCCCCAGGGCGCCTTGAACTGACCGGGACCGCTACCCTCGCGTCCCCACTTGGTCAAAAAGCTGCCCCGCGTATCAAACTTTTGGATACGGTTGTTGCCTTCATCGGCCACATACGTATTTCCAACGAAGTCCACCGCGACCCCACGGGGAAAGAAGAACGCGCCGTCGAAACTGCCATCCCGTCCCCACTTGAGCAACGGCGTGCCGTCGCCTTTGAATTTTTGAATGCGGGCATTGTTGGTATCGGTGACGTAAATATTGCCTTCCTGGTCGGTAGTCACACCCCAGGGCGCGTCGAACTTATTCATATCGGCCCCGCGCCAGGCAAATCCGAACTTGCCCCAGGACTTCATGGGATTGCCGTCGGTATCGAGCCGCTGCACACGATTGTTACCGGTATCGGCTACGTAGACCTGACCGTCGTTGTTGGTCGTGAGGCCGCGGGGATAATAATAATTGCCTTCCGCGCTACCCGCCTCTCCGCCCCAACGGCCGAGAAACTTCCCCTCTTTATCGAATTTCTGAATGGAATGATTGTCCGTATCGGCCACGTAGAGATTGCCGTCCTTGTCCACTGCGATGCCCGTCGGAGAGCTGAACTCTCCTTCGTCCACACCTTCCTGGCCGATCACTTTCGCAATCAGGTACGGAGCTGGAATCGCCATGACTTCTTGAGACTCGGGGCTTTCCCCTTTCTGCGTCACCACCGTCACGACATAGTGATAACAGGTTCCGTTCGCCAGATCGTCATGCATAAAGGGCGACTGAGCCCCTTCGATACAGGTCCCTTTTTCCTTCGTGACGCCGATAACGGTTTTAAAATCCTCTGCGCTGGCGATAGGGCGGGTGAGTTCTGAAAACTTGATCTGCACGCCTTTCGTCGTCATGAAGTACAAGTTGTAATACATGGCGTCCGGCACGGCATCCCAGGTAATCATCACCCGGCCATTCCCGGCTTTGGCGGCTACTCCAGTCGGGGCGGGAGGCAGATCTTCCTCCTCCGCAACGGAGTCCCCGGCGCCCCACTCGCTCTGACTTCCTTCCGCGGTGAGATACCGACGGTCAAACCGAAACATTTCGTCGAGCAGCCAAGCCTTGATCATGGTGTTCCTCGTGGTACGAGATTGGT
>CAADGJ010000133.1 GCA_900696505.1 uncultured Nitrosospira sp. | reverse complement strand
GGATCATGCCCCGGATCAGCTCGTAGCCGAGGGCGCCCAAAAAACGGGTTGAACTGGGTAGGGCGCCTGGGTAGGATGCGAGCATGCAGCACCAGCTACATTCCACCTGCGCGGGTCTCATCCTTGGACTGGGAGTGATGTTCTGCGTAAGTGTACCACTTTCGGCCACGGCCGGTCCGTCCGCTAATCAGGCTCCGGCCGCCCCGAAACGCTGGGCCCAATTTGATCTGGTCAGTACCGAACCGGATGGGTCGGTGCAGGCCGGCAAAGATGTGGTGTTGAGCATCACGTTGGGTGGCGTACCGGCCGGAACGGAATCCGTCATGGCCATGATCGAGTCCAACGGATTTCAAAGCCAGACGGTGTCCTTGAGTGAGGAGCCGACGGCTTCGGTGTATCAAGGCACGGTGATTCTGGAACCCAATTCCACGTTGAAGAGTCGCACCACGGTGCATCCAAAAGCCGTGCGAGTCCGGGTGTCGTTCGCCCGCGCGAAGGTCACCGGGCTGGAAGAGTTTCTGAAACGAGATGTCTATGTGACGATCGGAGAGCCACCCGCCAACGAAACCGAGACTGAGGTCCAACCTGGACCGGTGGCCGAAAGTCCGGAAGCCGATGCGGCGGCCGTGCAAAAGGCGACGGAGCAGGCGATGGCCGTGAACGCGACGATCGCCGAAGAAGATCTGTTGCCGCTTCCTCCTCCCGGCGAATCGAAAGCCTATTGGAAGCAGGTGAGTGATCTGATCAGCCGGAATTGGAGCCGGCAAATCCGTTCTATTCGTCGCGCGCCCAGCAGTGAAACCGTTCGTGTGCAGTTCAAAATGTATGCGAGCGGGATTGCACAAGTGATTCAATTGGAGAAAAGTTCCGGGGCTCGTGACGTGAACGATGCCGGGCTTCAGACCATCATCCATGCCCAGCCGTTTCCACCGATTCCCCCCGATCTCGGCAGCGATGTCGTCGATGTGCATGTGCGTATGCGAACGGGGGCGAAAGTCGCCACGCGCGATGTGGAAATGACGGTTGATAAAAAGCCGTCCAAAACTGCTCCACCCTCCGCCCCAACACCCAAAGAAGGAGCCGCGGCAAGCGGTTCTACAAAGGAGTAACTATGACGAAACGGACCGGTCGTGCGCTAGCCATGTGGTGTCTGGGAACGGGAATGCTGCTGAGTGCAACCTTCGCGCAAGCAGAAATGGCACGGTATGACGTGGATCTCGACCACTCAATCGTGGAGTTCAAGGTTGCCCACATGGTGGTGTCGAAGACGACCGGGCATTTCAAGGACTACACCGGCTTCATCGAAATGGATCCCGATGCCGGAACGGTCAAGGCGCTTGAAGCCACGATCAAGACCGCGTCGGTGACGACCAATCACGAAAAACGCGACGCGCATTTACGCAACCCCGACTTCTTTGATGCTGAAAAGTACCCGACTATCACCTACACCATGAAAAGTTATAAAAAAGCCGGCGACGGATATGTGGCGGTCGGCGATATCACCCTGCACGGTGTGACCAAGGAGATCACACTGACGGGGAATTTCAACGGCGTCGCGAAGGATCCGTGGGGGAACACGCGCGCCGGGTTTACGGCGGAAGGCAAACTGAATCGGAAGGATTTCGGGATGGTGTGGAACAAGGCGCTCGATAGCGGCGGCCTGGTCGTCGGAGACGACGTTTTTATCAGATTGGACATCGAATGTATTAAGGCGAAATCGTAAGCCACACGGCCTCTCTCAGGGGCCACGCGCCTGCCCGGTTCTGTGCCGGGCAGGCTGAGCCAGCAACCGCGCATCTGGCGGAGTATCCCTTTCTGGGGATGCAACCCGTTCCCATCTCGTGACGCCGGTTTCAGCAGACACAGCAGCTGGTCATAGTGGAGCGAGGATGTCCTGGACATCTTGTTCGCTGTCGATTCTTGGTGTGCCGGTTTCAGCGCGCAGGGCTTGGGCGGACGGGGGAGGACGGAGTGCGTGAAGGGGACGCAGAGGGTATGACGATGTGTATCAAGCAGACTGGAAAATTCGATCGCGTCATCGGTAAGATTCGCCGCATGTGCTTGTGGAAACTGGCAGGGGCAGCGCTGGCGCTGACAGCAACGATCGGCATCATGGATGCCGCGGCGTTAGAGTTTACGGCCGATCAGATCACCAAGATCAATGGCCGGACCCAGAAATCCAATATCTTCTATCGCGACAACATGTGGCGGATCGAGCATCACACGATGGGGCCGGTCAACATCAGCATCGTGCGTAAAGACAAGCAGGTCGTCTGGCTGCTGCTGTCGCGTATGAAGCATTTCAAAACCGTGCCCTATAAGGCGGAGCAGGATCTCAAGGTGTCCGAGCATCTGGAAGGTGAAATCTCGCGTGAAGAAATTGGAACGGAAACGCGCGAAGGGCATCCGACGACGCTGTATGAAGTGACGGTCAAGGAAGGCGAACGGACAGAAGTGTATTACCAGTGGCTTGCCACCGATATCCACTTCCCCATGAAGCTGGCCAAAAAAGACGGGAGCTGGATCGTCGAGTATCAGCACGTCAAATTCCGGCCATTAATCGATTATCTGTTTCAGTTACCGCTCAACTTCGAACCATTGGAAGAATTTGATCACCAGCCGGCTGCCGCGGAGCCGAATCACCAGCCGATGTAGGATGATCAACGGATAAAGGAGCAAAATCGTGCGTATGCGAGGAATAGCCATGTGGGCCGCGAGCGCGGCCGTGTTGGCAATGAGCGGGACTCTTTATGCGCTCGATGTCGCCGATGTCGTCAGGGAATGGACGCCGGAAGGGAAAAAGCTGGCAGCGGAACGCGTGAAGTTGCCGGCACACGATGAGATGATTCGTATTCCAGCCGGCGGGTTTCTTATGGGAAGCGACCGCAAGGTCGACAAGAATTCCTACTTGGCCGAATTTCCGCAACGGAAAGTCTATTTGGATGCCTACGATATCGACAAATACGAAGTGACGACCGTGCAGTTTCTCAAATATGTGCTGGCCCACAATCTCGACCCGCTGATCGATTGGCAGTACGACGGCGGGAATTTTCAAGACACCATGGTCAGCCATCCGGTGATGCATGTCTCCTGGTTCGATGCCGAGGCCTATTGCAAATGGGTAGGCAAACGATTGCCGACCGAAGCCGAGTGGGAAAAGGCCGCCCGCGGTGAGGACGGGCGCATTTATCCCTGGGGCAATCAAATGGCGGGACTCTCGCGGGCGAACTTCGGCCGGACCGGGTTGTCCGGGCCGGTGCGGGATCGTCCGGAACGGCTGTTGCTCTATCCACCGATCATCTCGGTTGATAAGTATGACAATGCGATCAGCCCCTATGGCGTGTTTCAGATGGCGGGTAACGTGGCGGAATGGGTCAATGATTGGTACGACCCGAAATACTATGCCAGTGCCCCGGACAAAAATCCCAAGGGCCCTGAAACCGGCAGCCAGCGAAGCTTTCGCGGCGGAGGCTGGATCGATAGCACACCTAGCGTGCGCGTCGCCCAGCGTAATGGGACGGATCCGAATACCAAGATGAACTGGATGGGATTCCGTTGTGCGCGAGATGCCAAGGAAGGGGTAGCAGGATCGACGACCGAGGCCAAATAATTGCCGATGGGATGTCCAGCAGGTGTCGGAATGATGCCTGATTGGCAGGCGGGCGTGTTCAGGAGGCTCGCTTCGTAGCCAAAAGACGCAGAGCCTGCTCGCTGGTTTCTTTCACGAGAATACCCATTTTCCCGTGCGAGGGTTCGAAATCGACTGTGAGCCCATGGCTGCGGATGCGCTCGCTGGCAGTAGGGCCGATGGAGGCGAGCACCAATCTTCCGCAGGCTTGCTTGAACATTGCGGTCTCACCCTCCTGTTCTGCCAGCTGTATCAGGTGATCAAACTGCGCGGCATTGGTGATCAACACCACCTGGACTTGTCCCGCCACAATCTGACGTAAGGCTTCCTTCATCGGCGCGGTGTCTTCCGGCAGTGCCCACCGATAGATGGGCACCGGAGTGATTTGTGCTCCCCGTTGCTTCAGGGCCTCTAATACGTCACGGTTCGATACGCCATATTCCTGTACCGCCACGCGCAATCCGTTCACCGGTCGATGCGCGTCCAGTGTCGAGACGACATCCATCCAGGTATTAGGCTCCGGGACGGTTAAGGTGGGTTGGAACCCCAGCGACTTCAGCGCGGCCACCGGTTTGGGACCACGGGCGATCAGCACGGTGTGCTTCAATGCTGCGGCGAGTTCGCTTTTGGTGTGGCGAGTCTCGAGAACCTCAAAGAGAGCCGTCGTGCCGGCGCCGGTCATCAGCACCAGCACGTCCAGCCCTTCACGCAGTAGCTTCTCGCCGAATTGTAGTGCCGCCGAATTGTCCGCCAGCGGAATTTCCCGCAACGCCGGCGCCACGAGCGGCTTGCCGCCATGGCGCTCGATGAGGCGCGTCATTTC
>CAADGJ010000132.1 GCA_900696505.1 uncultured Nitrosospira sp. | reverse complement strand
CAAGATTTGGAAAATCAGTTTACATCGGAGGTTGGACGCATTCGTGACGCAGCATACCGTAGGGATCTCAATGGAACAAGGAGTTCTGCTTGTCCCGCACCAGGAAACTCAGCTAACGTGACGCGCTTAGCGGCACATTGGAGAGACGTTACGGAGGGATCTTTGCGCGCGATCATTTTCGACTTCAATGGCGTCATTGCCGACGATGAAAGGACCCACCTGGAATGTTTTCAGCAAGCGCTGAGCGAGGCTGGACTCGTTCTGAGCAAGGAAGATTACTACGGAACCTACCTCGGCATGGATGAACGGACCTGCGCCGCCGCGTTGCTCACCAGACGGGACGGCACTTGTGACCACACCACCCTGGCCCGAATCATCGAACGAAAAGCGGGGCTCTTTCGATCCCACACAGCGACGCACAAACCCGCATTGTTTCCCTGGGTGACCGGCTTCGTGCAGCGGGCAATTGAGCAGTACCGGCTGGCAATCGCGTCGGGCGGCAGGAGAGAACAGATCCAGTCGGCTCTCGCCGGTCATCCCATCGAGGCTGCGTTTGAGGTAATGATCTCCGCCGATGACTGCGCCGTCGGTAAGCCCGATCCCGCGATTTACGAATGTGCGCTTCGGCAACTCGCTGCCAAGCGACCCAAACCGCCCCTCCTGCGAGCCGATGAGTGCCTGGTGATCGAGGATTCCCGTGCAGGCATTCAGGCGGGCTTACGGGCAGGGATGCGCGTGCTCGCCCTGGCGACGACCTACCCGGCATCACAGCTGACCGAAGCGCATCTTGTCCTACCGAGCCTGGAAGGAATCGATCCGTCAGAGTTGGCCCGGCGGCTGTTCTAACCAGTGATGAGAAAGTCTTACTCGACAGGGAGAACAGAACCGGCAGGATTAGAAGGGAATGCGAATGCCCATCTGAAACTCGTTCGGCATCATGCTTTTGCCCATAGCCTCGCCGAAGAGATTTTGCTGCGGTAAGGTCGGCTGCGGATTCAAGGCCCGATCACGCTCCGTCACGTACCCCCCACCGAACCCGGCGCCGATGTAAGGAATCAACGTCTGTTCGCTGACACGTAATCGCCCGCTCAACACTGGCGATTGCCGGAACAGGTCCGCGCGCTGTTCATTGAATGCGGGAACATACACGACCTCTCCCTGGGGATGACTTCGCAACTCAGCCAGAGATGACACCGGAGGCGATGGCGAATCAGCTGATGCCGGGAGCACACCTCCACTCAGCGCACAGCCGGCGGAAAGAAAAAAAGACAACGTCCGAATGGACTTTCTGAAGAGGCAACCCATCATTCATACCTTACTCCTTGCATGCAGCCACAACAAGTAGCTGGCGGACCAAAGCAAGCAAACCGGCGCGCGGCGATTTCGCCCACACAGCTTTTGTGGTGCGGTGATGAGCGATGGAATTGAAGACTGATGGGACATCTGACGGGACGGCACCAGCAGAGTCCGGTTTAGGACTCTGCCGTCACTTCGCTCAGACCTTGTAGTACTCGCGGTACCACTCCACGAATCGAGCGATGCCGGTTTCAATCGAGGTGGCCGGCTTGAAGCCTGTGTCCCGCATGAGATCTGCCACATCGGCATAGGTCGCCGGCACATCGCCGGCCTGGAGCGGCAGGAGATTTTTTTCAGCCTTCTTGCCGAGCGTCTGCTCGAGCACCTCGATAAAATGCAGAAGGTCGACCGGCTGATTATTGCCGATATTGTAGAGTCGATAGGGTGCAGAACTGCTACCGGGATCAGGCTGATCGCTCGACCACTGTGGATCAACCTGCGCGGGCCGGTCGAGCGTGCGCAACACGCCTTCGGCGATATCGTCGACATAGGTGAAATCGCGCTGCATCTTTCCGTAATTGAAGACGTCGATCGGTTTGCCTTCGAGAATCGCCTTGGTGAACAAAAACAGCGCCATATCGGGACGGCCCCAAGGCCCGTAGACTGTGAAGAACCGCAATCCGGTGATGGGAAATCGATACAGATGCGCATAACAATGCGCCATCAACTCGTTGGCTTTTTTGGTGGCGGCATACAGCGACACAGGATGATCGACATTGTCATGCACCGAAAACGGCATCTTGGTATGGCCACCGTAGACTGAACTCGTGGAGGCATAGACCAGATGCTCGACCTTGTGATGCCGGCAGCCTTCCAGAATGTTCAGAAATCCCTCGATATTCGCGGCCGTATAGGCATGGGGATTCACGAGCGAGTAGCGGACGCCGGCCTGCGCCGCCAGATGCACCACGCGACGAATCGAGTGCTGTTGGAAGAGGGCCGCCATGCCGGGACGGTCTGACACATCCAGCTTTACGAATTGAAACTGAGGATGCGTCTGCAGCCGAGCCAGACGGGCTTCTTTCAAACGAACGTCGTAATAATCGTTCAGGTTGTCCAACCCCAGAACGGCATCCCCGCGATCCAGCAATCGCCTGGCCACATGCGACCCGATGAATCCCGCAGCGCCGGTGACGAGCACCAATCCCTTTACAGACCCCATAACGACGCGTCCCTTCTGATCAATTATCTTCCCCGCCTCATGAATGCCGGTTCGCCATGATCGAGGCGATAGAGCGGCAT
>CAADGJ010000131.1 GCA_900696505.1 uncultured Nitrosospira sp. | reverse complement strand
TCGCCATCCCGCGATCCGAACAGATCTTGGTCAACGCACTCGTCAGCGTCGTCTTGCCATGGTCCACGTGCCCGATCGTCCCGATGTTCACGTGGGGCTTTCGTCGCTCAAATTTCGCCTTCGCCATGATTCACTCCTTTTCTCAGAACTCTGTTTTCCCGGAACCCTACCCTTATATTCAGGTCACCCTCAGGAACAGACAGGCAGCTGCTCAGACCAGCCTGCTATGGAGCCCACGACGCGAATCGAACGCGTGACCTCGTCCTTACCAAGGACGTGCTCTGCCAACTGAGCTACGTGGGCACTTCCTGCACAGCCTGTATCCGCTCGTCGCACTCTCTGTCCGCACCCGTACTCGAGTACGCTGAATTTGGAGCGGGCGATGGGATTTGAACCCACGACAGCCAGCTTGGAAGGCTGGAACTCTACCACTGAGCTACGCCCGCCCACGGCGAACCTATCAACACATCAATACTTTGCAGCCAAGGCCTCGCACACTCGGCCCTGGATTACCCTGCACACAGTCATCATATCTTCAATCCGCAACGACCCCACGGATTGAGCCGGCTCAGTTTGGTGGGCAGGCAAGGGTTCGAACCTTGGAAGCCATAAGGCAGCAGATTTACAGTCTGCCCCCTTTGTCCACTTGGGTACCTGCCCGCGAGGGTCCTATTTCCAAACGTAAGCGCGCGACAAATCAATTCAAAGAAAACAAGCACCAGAGCGTTTCATTTTCCGGTTCAGAGAATGAAGTAAGCCCCACCATGCACAGCTCTCCAGCAAAGCGACAGGGCTGGATCGCTGATAAGGTGAGGGTCGATCTGGCTTCGAAAGCAGCCGATTTTATTTGCGACGCGTTCTATTGTCAAGGGGGTATGTTCTATGCAGGAACAATTCTACGGCTTCGTTGATGCTGCACAGGCCCCGCGCGTGCTGGCAACTGGTCGCGAACGTTGAAGCACCTGAGTGGCTTGACGAATGACGTCCGGCTGACTCCCCAATACATCCTTCATGAGGCGCAGGAGTTCCGGTGAAGACAGGCGAAACTCTGGCGCCAGAAATCGCTTGCGCGCCATACGTTTCTCCTCCAGGTCCTCAGGTTCGTAGTACCCAATCACCGCCGCGTCCTGCTCTGCCTGATCGAGCCGCGTGATCCAGCCAGAGGTATGGGCAGGTCCCCGGGAATCACGCCGCGGTTTTTGATCGACTTCCAGTTGCGTCCACACCGCCCACCCGATAAACACCGCCCAGGTTTCATTGAGAACTTCCCACGATTCCGTCTCACTCAGAAATCGCTCTTCCTTGAGCGCCCTTTTCTGAAGCACCGGTGTGATCAGGACCTGTTGATATCGGCAATGCTGTTGCTCGCGCGCAAATGCAATCAAGGAAGCGTGCGCCTCCGACGGTGTAGATTCCTGCTCGAGAAAGTCCATGTAGACATGGAACAGCTCGTGATATAGCGTTTCCAGCTCCTTGTGCGTCAATCGCCCCAACGGTCGCAACGTGCGGCCCGCCGCATTCAGCGACAGCGATCGATCCAGCACCATGCGATGGTCCGCTGGATGATACTCCGCGGCAAAGGCATGCAGATCCTCGAATTCGAATGTCACAAAATGCGCCGGCACTTGCTCAAGAAATTGAGTGGGCAGCCGGAGGGCTTTCGCTTCCGCCACCAAGCCGCTCCAGAGGCGAGAGGCATCAGGCTGGGCCGCCGGAGTCTCAGCCAGAATCGGCGCAGAACATAGCAGCACCAGCAGCATGCCTCCCACCAGCACTACAGCGACGCCTTGCATATGATCGATATAGGACCGCAGACACCGCATGATGGCCTCGAATCGGGACATGAACATCACGGGAGGATTTTCGGAATTAGACAAGGCCCCTAGACGTAACGGTCCCGATCATGACCCCAATCATGGCCGTGACCTTCCTCCACCAACGCCAGCGAGTCGAATAAGCGAGGAGACACGTGATCCAGAAACCGGGAAGGCTTGGACAACAACATGCCCGAGCTCCTGTCATAGACATTGATCGGATAGGTCAGAAACAGATAGCGTTTCGCCCGCGTGACCGCGACATAGAGCAATCGCCGCTCTTCTTCCAACTCTTCATCGGTATTGAACGAAAACACCGACGGAAACTTCCCGTCCACGACCCACAGCAGAAACACGCATTGCCACTCCAGGCCTTTCGCGGAATGAATCGTGGACAGCACCACCTGCTCGTCGTCCGAGCCAGCCGCTTCCACTCCGACCGCACTGCCATCCGGCGGAGCCAGAGCCAAGTCCGCCAGAAATTCCGTTAATCCAGGGTAACTTTCGGCAATCGTATGCAAATGATCGAGGTCCCGAATCCGCTTGGGATAGTCATCATGATGGTCTTTGAGAATCGGCAGGTAATACTCATACACCCGATTGACCTGCTCGGTCGGGGTCAAATCGTCGCTCTTCGAAAGATTCTCGAGCACCACCGCGAGCTCTTTCAACCCTTTCCCTGACCGCCCGCTACTGTCTCGCAACACCTGATAGGGATCAGTCACCCTCACCATGGCCGCGACGAGATCCTGCGCTTTTTTCGGACCGACCCCTTCGACCAGCATGAGGACACGATGCCAGCTCACCGCGTCATGCGGATTCAGCACCACGCGTAAATGGGCCAACAAATCCTTGACATGCGCCGCCTCGATGAACTTGATGCCGCCTCGCTTCACAAACGGCAATCCACAGCGTGACAACTCAATTTCTAAATCAAAGGAGTGAAAACTGGAACGGAACAACACCGCGATTTCATTTAACGGGACACCTTCCTCCCGCAACTCTAGGATCTTTTGCGCGACGAAGCGAGACTGAGCATTTTCCCCGGCAGCCTCGACCAGCGCCGGCAACGGTCCATCCAACTTCCTCGTGAACAGATGTTTCGTATATTTCTCCGGCGCCTCCTGAATAATCTCATTCGCCAGACTGAGAATCGGCTGCGTGCTGCGATAGTTTTCTTCAAGCTTATAAATGGTCGCCCCGGGAAACCAGGAGGGAAATTCCATGATGTTGCGGAACGTCGCGCCGCGAAAGGCGTAGATCGATTGAGAATCGTCCCCCACCACCATGACGTTGTCATGCGTGGCCGCCAGCTTCCGGATGAGTTCCGCCTGCAGCCGATTCGTATCCTGATACTCATCCACCAAGATGTAACGGAATTGCCGTGAAATAGCCTGCCGGCTTGCCTCATCCTGCGTCATCAGGTCGCGCAATAAGACGAGCAGGTCATCATAGTCGAGCAGTTGACGCTGTCGCTTGGCCAGCTGATAGGCGCGTTGCAGTTTGCCGAGTGCATCAAGATGATCGGCAAAATGCGAAAACTCATCGAGAACAATTTCTTCCAACCCGCGCAAGGTATTTTCACACTTACTGTAAATTTCCGCGATAGTGCCCTTGCGCGGGAAACGCTTATCCTTCTCATTGAGGCCGAGTTGAGCGCGTAGCAGAGCAATCAGATCCTCGGCATCCCCGCGATCCATAATCGTAAAACTTGGCTCAATCCCCAGCACTCGACCGTAGCGCCGCAAGAGCATGTTCGCCACCGAGTGAAACGTACCACCGCACACCCGTTGGCTGCGTGAGCCGATCAACGCGCCAACACGCTCCAGCATTTCTTCTGCGGACTTGCGGGTGAAGGTCAGCAACAGAATCTGGGACGGATCGACACCGGAATCGATCAAATAGGCGACGCGATGCACGAGGGTGCGCGTCTTTCCACTTCCCGCTCCGGCAATGACGAGTGCCGGGCCATCCGCGGCCGTCACCGCCGCATACCGCTGGGGATTGAGCTCTTTGGCATAATCCAACGAGAACTTCCGGACCACGTCCTGATCCGGAGTCCGTTTGAGAATGTAGGGTTTCGTGTCTCGATCCATGTTGGCATCCGATTGGGCGGTGAGGCTCATGACGGGAGCGGTCGCGCTGTATAACATACCACCCCGTGCCTTGCAACGACAGCGCGGCGAGCCACCGTCCATGATCAGGGCGCACGAGATCAACACTTGGAGCTTCAAGGTGAGTTGTATATAATGCCCGACCAGCAGGGAACCACTATGACGACTAAATCACATTCGTTCGCTCAACAGATGCGCACCGTGGCGGAACTGATGCTTGCCGTGTCTGGGGAATCCGTCTCGGTGATCAAACGGGCGGCGCCGGAACAGGCCCTCAAACTGAAGCGCCAGGACGAATGGGGCATTTATCTCGAATTTTT
>CAADGJ010000130.1 GCA_900696505.1 uncultured Nitrosospira sp. | reverse complement strand
TGGTGCCGGGCGTGAGTCTCACGGCGAAACGTCGCCCTGAAGATTTGACCCCGCGCGAACAGGAAATTCTGCAGCTGGTCTGGGCGGGATTGACCAATCGCACGATTGCGGAACAATTGCACATCAGTATCAAGACGGCCGAGGCGCATCGGGCCAACATGATGAAAAAACTCCGGGTCTCCAATATTGCGCAGCTATTGAAAACGGCGCTGGAAGAGGGGCTGCTCGCCACCCACGCGGGCTGAAGGGATTCGCGGCGGCCTGCACTCTCGGGGGAAGTCCCACTTCCGGCAGTGCATCGGCTCCCGCGAGTCCGCCCCCTCACAGAACAAATGAGGCTCGCACCGGCGACGGCGTTTGCAGTAGAATGCCGCACCGTCGCTGGAGTGAGCCGTGGTCGAACAACGCATCGAAGAAATTACCCGCGCCAATCTCGCCTTTTATGCCGCCTTTGAAAGTCTGGATATGCTCCAGATGGACAAGGTGTGGGCACATCTCGAATACGTCACCTGCATTCACCCCGGCTGGACCCTTCGGAGCGACTGGCCTGCCGTACGCGATTCCTGGGTGTTGATCTTCAACAATACCTTCTCCATGAAATTCGAACTATCCGACGTGCAGGTACAGGTGGCGGGCGATCTGGGATGGGTGATCTGCACCGAACACCTCACGAGCAGGCAGGACGACCAGCCGGTGGAAACGCGCGTATTAGCCACCAATCTCTTTGAACGGATCGGTGATGAGTGGTTGATGATCCATCACCACGGCAGCCCTGTCATGGGGTAGGGGGCAATGAGTGCGGAGGCCGGATCCTGTCTACTGGCCAGGCACCTCTGCCCGCACGGGGGCTACAGCGGTGGATGCCGATGCTCGGCGTGTGAATGGTAAACGTTCCTGCATGACACCCTTATCTCTCGCCGTCAGATGGACAGGCTTCTGCGCCCTTCTGTTGTCCGGATGTACCACGGTGGCTCAGATTACAACCCTGTCGGATGAGTCCTGTCGGCAAACTGTGCGCGGTCAACTGGAATCCATTCTCGTTGAAGAGGGAGAACGACCCGAGATGGCAACTCGTCTCGCGGTCAACACCACCGTGGTCTTGGCAACCGGCTCTCTAGGGCCTCGCCCGTTCGGAGTCTCGTCGCCCTCTGGCACCGATTACAGTTTCTTTGTCCAGCGTAAGGGTGAAAGCTGCCTGCTGCGTCTGTATGGACGTCAAAAGGGATTCACACGCTACACCAACAATCTCACCTATATTTCGACTCGTCCTCTGGAAGGTTGTGCCTGCGCCGAATGACCGGGGCTCTGACGGTGGTCTTCTTCCTCTCGTCCATCTCCTGCTTCTGAACTGAATCCTTGACCCGGTGTGTCATGGGGGCTGGCGCTTCCGGCGAGCGGCAGCGCGGTGTCCTATTCTGTCTCGTCACCTGTCTCATCCCGCCAATGTGGCACAGCTCTGTGAATCATGACACAGCCAATGATGACCCTCGTTTCAAGCGATGAGTTCGCAAATCATTGTTTAATCAGGAAGGGCAGCCGCATTGTGCGCATGGCACGGGCCTTGATGTAGTGCTCGGTAGATGTCGTAAGGCGAACACCTTGGGGAGTTCAAAGGAGGAGGGAAGAAATGGAAGTGAAAGAGCGTCCACGGGTGAGCCCATTGTGCAGGAATCACAAGGAGGAACGATCCATGATGGTGAAAGGGTTTTTGCTGAAAGATGGGGAAGAGCAGGAATACTTGTTGGCTATTCAACCGGCGACGCACGGGATGTTCGAGCGGCTCATTGTACGCCAGAAGATTGATGGATGCTGGGTCGAACTCAATGGCAATGCGCAGGGGACCTGGCAGCCGCGCACTCAGGCCATCACGGCCGTGTTGGGGTACCTTCAACGCCTGTGGGATACGTCGAAACCGGTCGCAGCTCGCGAGAACTAGCCCACTGACAGCTCGTCACCGTCAGTGCCGGTGAGAGACGACGAAGGAGGAGGACCATGCAGGCCGAAAAGCAAGACAGGGGCGGGGACACGATGAGCGGATCGTCCATGAAGAGCGGCGAGATGTCTGCCGATCCTGACGCAGCTTCCTTGAAGCGCAAGCCCGAAGATCTGACGCCTCGCGAGTTGGAAATTCTCCGTTTGATCTGGGATGGTCACACCAATCGCAGTATTGCGGAGCTGTTGAACATCAGCATGAAGACCGCCGATACCCATCGGGCTAATATGATGAAGAAACTGCGGGCGTCAAATACGGCTCAGTTGTTGAAGGCGGCAATTGAGGGGAAATTGCTGCACACCCACGAAGGGTCCCGGCGTTCCGACGGCGAGAAGTGATTACTCATGCCTATCTGCAATCGTCGCCGGCTTCGCCTGGAGAGGCCGACGAGGGAAGGCACTTCGAGAGTCAGTGCAACCTGTTCACAATCCAGGGATGGGGTGGGGAAGATCTTTGGTGCCGAGTGTCTGAAGCCACTCACCTGCGATGACATCACGTTCTTCCATCGTCATGCCGGCATACTTGCGGAACATCTGGGGGCCACGTCTCCGTCGCCAGGTCAGAAATCCCAGGAAGTGATCCTTGCAGATAGAACGGGTGCCTGCCGGCGCATACACTCTCGCCTGACAACCATCGATTAAGCAACTCTGTCCGCTCATCTGTGCCTCCCAATCATTCTCGCGAAGTATGCCGGAGATGCCCCCGCAAATGCAATGCAGCGTCCGGCGTTCGAGAAGGCTCTTGCCAGGCGGCGGGCGAGATGGCGCAAAGGCTCGATGCCGTACCCGATGCCTTGCCCCATCAGAGGGAATTTCGCTTGCAATCCTGCCGAGTCGCCAGGTACCGTACCCCGTTCTCCAGTGAGATGCGGGCTCGAGTGCGCGAGTATACCCATGATCATGCAGGTCATATCGGTGGTGGGAGCCCTGATGGTGCTCATCGCCTATGGCCTCATTCAAGCCGGTACCTGGCGCGAATTGGACGCAGGCTATTTGGCCTTGAACATTATCGGCTCACTGCTTCTGGGGATCGTAGCAATTGAAGATCGACGAGTGGGGTTCGTCCTGCTGGAATTCGCGTGGGCGGGAATTGCGCTGGTCGGAGTGGCCCGGTCGCTACGAGCCAGGCGCGCCGCACGCGGCCTCTGATCGTAGATGACATCATACACATCAGACAGTCTTGTAACGAAGGAGTAAGGCGTTATGGCAGGGTTGTTGTCGGCGGATGACGTATTTGAACAGGCGAAGAATGCGGCGGTAGGAGCGACCAATGCGGACGAAAAGGCGCTCCAGATCGATTATGAAGCCTTGCAGCTCAAGTTCCGCGCCGCCCTCGGTGATCGCAAAGTGGCACGATGCCATATCAACAAGTTTTTGCCGGAAGGGTATGAAGATCAGGGCCGGTTCAATCTCATCCTGTTGACGGCGGGCAATGTGATTTTTGACATCGTGATCGGCGATTCCTATTTCCGCTACGATGTCGTGTCCGTCAGCCAGTTGGACAAGGTGCAGGTCATCGACGCCATGTGGGACAACCGGGAGAAGCGCCGTGAGGAGCCCTTTTTGAGCCTCCGGTTGATGCATGCCGAAGAAACCCATCTGTTGTTGGCGCTGGACGATGAAGAGCGGAAGAGCCTGCTTGGATTCGCGTCAGCCGTGTCGGCCGTGCGCAATCCCGAGAAGTAAATCACCGGGGCCATCTCGCAAAACGGGGACCAGCGGCTTTAGTGTGTGAGAGTCCTGCAGGATGGTCAACATGGCCGTCCTGCAAGGCCGCAGCAAGTGAAGTGCCAAGGCGTCCCTCGGGGCACGTTGAGGCTCTGAGCGATACGAGAACGCCGCGGGCGCGCGTTTTCAATATCCTGCTTCAGGGCCGCTGGTAAAACGGAAGGGCATGGACGGTGGCCTGAAGGCGCGTCCCTGCCACTTCCACCGTCAGCTCGGTGTTGGGCGCTGAGAAGTCGCGTAGCGGAAAGCCAAATGCCAGAACGGCCTTGCGTTGCGGCGACAAGACGGCGCTGCTGATCCATCCCACTTCCCGATCTCCGCTGAACAGCTTCGATCCATGCGCCGGTACCGTCTGATCCTGGATCAGTAAGCCGACTAGATGCCGACGAACATTGCCATACGTATCCATGCGCGCCACGACTTCCTGCCCGGGGTAACAACCCTTTGACAGGCTGAACGCCTTTCCTTCCAAATTGGCTTCCGGCGGGACAATTTCTTCATTGAGATCTGGCCCGGCCTTGGCCAGACCCGCTTCGATCCGTAAGAGTTCGCGTGCCTGGGAGCCGACGGGTGTGATGCCGAACGGAGCGCCAGCAGTCATGAGTTGATTCCATGCGGCGGCTAGTCCATCAGCAGGCAGGAGAATTTCGAGATCCTGTTCGCCCGTTTCTTCCGTGCGCATGATCAGGGCTGGTTGGCCGCCGACTGTGGTTTGGATGGTCTGCAGAAGTTGCAGTCGCTCGACCTCCACGCCAAATGCCGCCGACACGACTTCTGCGGATTTCGGTCCGCTCACCAGCAGCAGCCCCCAGCTTTCTGCGCAATTCTCCATCTTGGCTTTGGTGCCGTAGAGGAGAAACTTGCGTAACGCCTGGAAGGTGGCCTCACCGACTTCCCCGACATCTTCGATCCACACGGCGTCGCTCTGGACGTACACCCGGAAATAACCGAGCATTTTCCCCTTATGGGTGAGGAAGCTGGAGTAGCGGCCCTGTCCCGGTTGAAGCGGAAGAATGTCGTTGCTGATGATGCTTTGGAGCCACTTGATGCGGTCATCGCCGGTCACTCGCATCTTCCCGCGGTGGGAGAGGTCTGAAATTCCGACAGCATTGCGTACGGCGGCATGTTCCGCTGCGGCGTCGCCATAATGGGCCGGCACGGACCATCCCGTGACGTCTTCGAAGGCGGCGCCTAGCTGCTGGTGCTGATCATGGAGGCGAGACTGTTTCATAAGAAGACCGATAGTCCTTTATGCGGCACAGCCCTCAGGATTGGCCGGCGGGCTGAGGATGAATAAGTTCTTCAACGAGATCTTTGGTGCGCGCAGAAAATTCGTTCCGGGACACGACTTTGGTCACGCCGAGCTCCTTTGCGCGTCGCCACGTGTCGACTTCTTCATGATTGGCGAAGGCCAGGATGGGCAGTGAGCG